>NZ_JBNATZ010000109.1:0-7958 GCF_049701015.1 Desulfofundulus sp. | reverse complement strand
AGTGGCACTGGTAATCATCACCGTGCTTGCAACCCAGAAGCAGGATGCCGTCAATACCCTTGGACAGAGCATCGGCAATCCATATGAGGTTCATGGAGCCAAGGCACCTGACCGGTATGATGCGGACCCACGGGCTGATGGTCAAACGGTTGATGCCTGCCATATCCAGAGCCGGGTAGGCATCGTTTTCACAGGCAAAGACGAGTATTCTCGGTTTTTCCTCGTCCTCTTCGGGCACCTCGATGGCCTTCACCATGTTGCCGATCATCGGTACCGAGTAGTTCTTGAAGGAAATGATACGCTCCGGACAGGCACCCATACAGGTACCACAACGGCGGCACCGGGTGGGATTGGGCAGAGGATTGGCCTTTTCATCTTCGTTAATGGCCCCAAAGGGACACTCAACTGTACACCGCTTGCACTGGGTGCATCTCTGCATGAAGAATTCCGGGTAGGACAGATCCCATACACGCGGGTGTACTGCCGAACCCTGAGCCGTCAGCTCAATACACTGGATAGCTTTGAGTGCGGCCCCGGTAGCATCTCTTATAGTTGATGGAATATCCATAGGGGCCCGTACGCTGCCGGCAGTGTAAATGCCCGTCCGGCGGGTTTCGTAGGGGAAACAGATAAAATGCGAATCTGCAAAGCCGTATTTTAAAGTGGGCAATTCGGGACCTTGCCGGTATTCCAGGTTCAGGATATTCGACTTAATGATTTCATCTGCCGGCGGTTCCGATTCTTTGCCCTGCTGGTCCGCCTGCACGGTAAGCCTTTCTCCAATCGCAGTGGTAGGCACCATACCGGTTGCCAGCACCACCAAGTCTACGGGTTCCGTCCTCACCCGCTCCCCTACCAGCACATCATCGAACTCAACCACCAGATTCCCGCCGTCTTCCTCAATACCGGCAAGTTCCCCTCTAAAGAAGAGAGCACCTTCCTTTTGTACCCGCTGGTACAGAAACTCATAGTTGCCCGGGGCACGCATGTCTTTATAGAAAATATATACGGTAGCTTCGGGATCTTTTTCCTTAACATAGAGAGCTTGCTTTAAAGATTCAGTGCAGCAGATAGCCGAACAGTATGGCAAATGCTCCTTATCACGGGAACCAGCACAAAGAATAAAAGCAACGCTCTTGACTTCTCCGCCATCGGACGGGCGTTTAAATTCGCCCCTGGCCACCATCTCTTCAAACATCTCACCGGTAATCACATTCGGGTACTGGCCAAAACCGAGATGTGCCAGTTTGGTGGCATCATAAGCCACAGCACCGGTTGCCAGAACGATGGAGCCCACTCTTTCAGTAGCCAGGCTGCCGTTCTGCCTGATCTCTACATCAAACATACCGGGAGCACCGGCAATTTTCTCAATTTGTGCACCTTTATATACTGTAATATCAGGGTTTTCTTCTATTTGTTTGATCAGATTTTCAATACCGGTATCTTCGAGTTCGCTATAAGGGGGCTTCAGGCCAACCTGCTTGTATAGCTTTTTAACCCAGCCACCGAGAGACGGGTTCTTTTCCACCAGCACGGTTTTATAGCCAGCCCGGGCGGCTTCCAATGCAGCTGTCAACCCCGCCAATCCCCCGCCAACTACCAGCACATTCCTGGACAGGTTTTCCGCCTGAAAAGGTTCAGGCAGGGCTGATTGCTGGGCTTTGACAATACCCATGCGCAGGCTGTCCTCTGCCAGCATCTGGGTATCCTCATCATTGGCCGGATGACACCATACGCACTGTTCCCTCAAGTTGACTCTTTCCACGATCGTGTTTGGGAAATTAAATACATCATAATTTACCCGCATGGAACAGGCTGCAATTACAATCGTATTAACCCCTTCCCCTTCCATATCCTGCTTAATGAGCGCAACACCTTCATCCCCACAAAGGAAGGGGTGGGATTTACAAACAGGCGCCTTGTACTCCTTGGTGGCAACTTTTGAGAGAGCCTCAATATCCAGGGCTTCCCCAATACCACAACCGGTGCATATATAAACCGCCAGCTTCTTGTCCACCGTCAATTACCTCCCCACCGTCGATTGAATAGCCTTGAGGGCAGCGGCGGTCGCATCTTCGACACAGGAAGCTACGTCCATCGGTCTGCTCACGCAACCCGCGCTATATATGCCGGGTGCACCGCCGACCACAAAACCATTCTCATCGTAAACTAAATCCGCAGGTGCTTTTTCCTCCCTGGTAGCCGGTGCCATTCCTGTGGCAAGCACAACCAGGTCAAATTTCTCTTTCAACAGCTTCTGGGTAGTCTGGTCTTCCACCACCACAGTTAAATCCCTGGTAGCGGGATCTTCTGTAATGTCGCCAGCCTTCCCTTTAACTAAGTGAATATTCGGATTATCTTTTACTTTCAAGTAAAAGTCTTCATATTTGCCCAGCGCCCTGATATCAATGAAATAAATGTAAACCTGGGCATTGGGATTCCGCTCAAGAATATAGGTTGCCTGCTTTAAAGACGCAAGACAACAAATACCGGAGCAATAAGGCAGGTGATTTTCATCCCTGGAACCGGCACACTGCACAAAAGCGACCCGTTCCACAGGTTTGCCATCGGATGGGCGCAGGATCCTGCCCTGGGTGGGACCATTGGAAGCAGCCAATCTCTCCAGCATGACGTTGGTGATCACATTTTGATACTGGCCAAAACCGTAATATCCAATCTTTGAGGCATCATAAGGGTTCCACCCGGTAGCCCATATAATGGAACCAACCCGCAGGGTCATCTCCTTGGGTTCCATGTTGAGATCAATCGCGTTAGCCGGACACACTTCAGTACACTTATTGCACCTCGAACAGGCATCTGCATCAATAACATATTTCATAGGGAAGGCAAATAGATGAGGCAAATAAATAGCCCTCGTGCTGTCGAAACCGTAGTTAAAGGTATTCTTTCTTTCTGCAGGACATACCTCTACACACTTGCCGCAGGCAGTACAATTTTCATTTACATAACGGGGGTTGACTTTTACCTTGACTTCAAAATCCCCCTCCTGACCGGAAACACCTGTAACCTCGGCCATGGTCAGGAAGCGAATTTTAGGATTGCTCTTGATCCTGCGGAAGTTGATCTCCAGGCCGCAGTTCGGGGGGCAAAGCTTGGGGAAGTACTGGTTCAGCTGGGCCACCCTGCCGCCAAGATAGGGGTTTTTCTCAATAATAAAGACTTCATAGCCAACCTCTGAAGCCTCAATAGCAGCAGTTAACCCGCTTATTCCCCCTCCAACCACCAGGATGCTCTTGTTACCCATATTCTCATCACCGTCGCAAGTTTAATTTTTGGAAAAATAAGGGGAAGCCGTGGCCGCGAACAGCCACGGCTCTGCCCACATATACAGATGATAAGCCGTTTCAGGGCTGGAGTTAGTCGACAATCGAAATGACCGGACGTTTGAAGACTTCCCACTGACCGCTGTTCCGGTCCCAACGGCAGTTGACGAAGCACTTCCAGTTCTCTTCGTCCAGATTCGGGAAGTCCGCCCTGATGTAGTAGCCGGGCCACCTGGTTTCTTCGCGGAAGAGCACGCTCCTGATGTGAGCCTCGGCTTGCCACATTCTGTGAACGTTCTCCCAGCAACGCATCAGTTCATGCAGGCTCTCCGCAGCCAGCTTATCTGCGTCCTCCTTCAGCATAGCCAACAGTTCCAGGCCTTTTTCAAGCAGGTACTTGTTGGTGGTGAAGGACTTGGAGACGCCGCCGGCATACTCGTCCATGATCTTCTGCAGGCGGAACATGAACTGCTTCGGACGGATGTAGTTGGGGTTCACATCCGGGTCGGTAGTTACGCCCTTGTACTGCTCAAAGGTGTCCAGCGGCTTCAGGATCCTGGCCTTCAGTTCTTCAATCTGGGCCGCATCAACCTTGGGCTCTTCGTTGTTTTCAACGATGAACCGGATGGCAGACTTGGCCGCAATCCGTCCTTCAGTGAAGGAACCGGAAGAGAACTTGTGGCTGGAAGCACCGGAAGCGTCGCCGGCACAGAACAGACCCTTGACAGTGGACATATTGGTGTAGCCCCACTGATACTCAGCAGGAGCTATATCTTCCGGACCGCTGACCCAGGCACCAGAAGCACCGGAGTGCGAACCGATGAAGTAAGGCTCGCAGGCAGCAATCTCAGAGGGTTTTTCTTCGGGGTAGGTGTTGGTAGCCGCCCAGAGCAGGGCCTGGGAAATGGTCATGTCGAGGAAGTCCTCCCAGGCTTCAGCTTCCAGCTCTTTGAGTTTCTTCTTGCGCAGTTTCTCATCAGGCATTTCTTCAGCCAGACGCTGAATGGCTTCCTCAGTCCTCATGTAGATGGGGCCCTTGCCGGCTCTTTCATCGATAAGTCCCAGGTGGTTCCTCAGGTTGGCCGGGATGGGCTTGGTCAGACCATAAGGAGCATACTGCTCAAGCACATCCGGGTGGGTCTTCATGTAGTCCTCGCCCAGAGCGTTGGTGGCCACGGACTTGAAGAGGAGGAACCAGGCACCAACAGGACCGTAGGCATCCTTGAAGCGCACAGGAATGAAGCGCACTTCTTGACAGGTCATTTCGGCACCGGCCTTCAGGGTGAAGTAAGTGCTGGAACCGGTGTTAAAGGGAGGATACCAGGAGCGGCCGAGGCCTTCACCGGTGGAACGAGGACGGAATACGTGCACAGCACCGCCCATACCCACCAGTACAGCTTTCGCCTTGAAGACATAGAACTTGTTCTCGCGGACGCTGAAGCCCACAGCACCAACACAGCGGTCTCCATCCATCAGGGGCTCCACGATGAATACCCGCTCGTAAATGTTATCAGGGCCGAGGGAATTCAGAGCGTTCTTGGCTGCTTCAGCAACGATGATCTTGTAGGATTCACCGTTGATCATGATCTGCCAGCGGCCTTCATGTACATACTTGCCATTCTCGTCTTTCCAGATAGGCAGACCCCACTTCTCAAACAGGTGCACGGTGGAGTCAACGTGGCGTGCGATGCTGTAAACCAGGTCCTCCCGGGTAATGCCCATGAGGTCCTGTCTGACATAACGCACATAGTCTTCAACGGTGTTGTCGCCAGCAGCCTGGCCGATATAAAGGTTGATAGCGGACAGACCCATGGCTACGGCACCACTGCGGTCCATAGCGGCCTTATCCACCAGGGTGACTTTAAGGCCGTGCTTCTTTGCCCAGTAGGCTGCTTCCACGGCGGCACCGCAAGCAGACATACCGCCACCGATAATCAATAGATCAGTACTGACTTCTACGGTTTCAAAATTTGCCATTTGCCTAACCTCCTCTTCTATTTATTTCTTCAGGGTCGGAACTTCACAGCCCAGGGAACCGGGTTCAGTAAACAGGACATAGCTCTTCAAGTCGTCAGTCCCGGTCTCAAAACCAGCATCGGGAACGATAGATCCTTCCGGCGTGGTACGGATGGGGAACTTGAAGCGTTTAATGGAACCGTTCCGGAACTTGATAGTCCACATAATATCTTCCGAACCTCTCAATGGAATGGTGCTGGCTCCCAGGGGGACAAAGTCGGCATAACCCCTCAGGTCCATGGCCTGCTGCGGGCAGATTTTTACGCAGCATGCGCACTCCCAGCACATTTGAGGATCCCGGTTATAGGCCTTCATTCTTTCTTTATCCAGAACCATCAGGTCATTGGGGCAAATGTACATGCACGCAGTCTTATCCTGCCCTTTGCAGCCGTCACATTTTTCAGCGATGACATAACTTGGCATAAACTCTAACCTCCTCATTAATTTTTGAATGCATCAAGGCACGCTGGAAAGAAAGCCACCTCCCTCTTCCCGCTACCCACCTCCCCTTCTAACTGGTTCTTTATGCTAGTAGTTTTTGAGGAATTCATCCATCACGTCAATGTTTTGCTTTTCAACAACCAGGTCAAAGATCTTGTCTTTTACTTCTCTGGGGAGCAACTCAATACTCTTGGTGGTGGCAGAGTCATACTTGGCCGTCGGGAACACTTTCAATACCTTGTCTTTTTGCTCCTCGGTGCAGGGGACTTTAATAACTTTCAGACCGGCCAGTGCCTCTTCCGCCATATTTGCCAGACCGGCTTTTTGCAGCTTCTCGTATCTTTCCTCGTTAATCCAGATGTTAATCGTAATAGACATCTCGCCACCTCCTTAGTACTTCATATCGGGAAGGCTGAAGACAGGGTTCCGCTCTTTCAAATACTTGTCCGTAACAAAAGCCGAACCAAAGCCGTACTTTTCTGCACACTCCATAATCAGGTCAAAGACTTCGGGCCTGAAGATGAGTCGAGGTGGCTTGACACCATCTTGAATGATGCTCCTGATCAGGGTGCCGCTGAAGTTTTGGCTGTGTTCCTTGTGGCCACAAAGCCCGGAATAGGTTACCTCACCGCAAATAGGACAGTACCACCAGGCAAGAACACGGATTGGCTTGATGTTCAATGCACCCTCGGGGATCTGGTCGAATATTCTATGGGCGTCGTACGGGTCATAATAAGTGCCCACTCCGGCATGGTCCCGGCCAAACATGTGATGGGTCAAACCAAGGTTGGATCTCAAAATGGCGTGGAATACAGCTTCTTTCGGACCGGCGTAGCGCATATCCCACAGGGTAATCGAAGTAAGGTGCACATCTTCCCTGAAGTAACCAGCTTTACGCAATACATCATGGCACAATACAATAGCCTCGTCGATGTAGTCACCTTTTCTCTTCTCGCCGATGATGGCATTGACCAGCACACCGGTAAGTGTTTTCTCTACGGGCAGCTCACCGTGAGTGGACAACCAGGCACCCTTCATGAGCCACTCGTGTCCTGTGTGGGGCACGTTTCTGGTTTGATGGGCTACGATTCGCTGCCAACCTTTTTCGGCAAATTTCTGCCTGAGCTGTTTCGGAGTGAAGAAGAATTGATCGAAAGGAGGGTTAATCTTGGGCGGGTTGACAAGGGTAATCTTTCCACCGATAAACTTATCCTTGTAGTTATACGTCCTGGCTACACCGGGGTGTTTATCTTCCGTCGTGCCGTAGACCTTCTGCGCCATTTCTTGCTTATCATAAGTGAAGATCTCTTCCACTTCCAGGATGGCCATCGGCTTATCCTGATAGGTCAACAGCAGCTTGTCGCCTTCTTTAATACCCTTTTCATTGATTTCTTCGGTGGAAATATCGAACACAATGGGGATTGGCCAGAGCACACCATTGGCAAGCTTCATTTCATTACAAACGCCTTCGACATCAGCCCTGGTCATAAATCCTTCAAGGGGCGTAAAAAACCCGTAAGCAATATCTATGATTTCCCTGGCTATTTGCCCACGGATAGGCACCGGAGTCAAACCTTTAATTGCCTCAGCAGCTTTTTCAGGTTCCATAACCCTTTCCACAATTTCTTTGCCGCCATGGCCAATATAGGTCATTTCCCTTCTCCTTCCTAATTGTGATTTTAAAACTGAACTCTAACTGCCCATAAGTATCCCTGTTTGATTATCCCCTCCCCTTCCCAAAAGGAATATCATGATAAGGAAACACGACAGAACACGCTAACATTATATATATCAAATCCAACTCATATTCCAGCTATTTCCCAGCGAAAATTGTCGGCTACCTGCTAACAAGCTTAACAATTGACTGTTATGATAACTGCCGGAGCTTTGGTCGGTTAACCAGGCAATTTTTACCCACCCCGGTGTACCTGGTAAGTACTATTCGACACAAAGACGAGACTTCCTGCTAATCAAACTCAAAAAACTTTAATTTCATCCGGTGAAACAGGACACGCGGGGGATCAGGGTATGATAAGTCAATTTGTGATGGTGATGGCTATCACTTGTTTTATACCACAAAAACTTTATACTGACAAGCATTTCTTGGATCAGGAGTTTTTGCACTATGATCCGTAAACAAGTTACCTGCCATTTACACTTAACTAATCGAGTAGGAGGGGGCGGCTAGCCCCCGTCCTCTCACACCACCGGACATGC
>NZ_JBNATZ010000108.1:0-7999 GCF_049701015.1 Desulfofundulus sp. | reverse complement strand
CGAATGTGATAAATGCCCGAACCTGTGCGAAGTGGTGGAGATTACCCGTGAAGGAGAAGTTATTGCCCGCTGGGGGGATCGCTGCGGCCGCTGGTCCGGCCCCCTGGAATATCAAGAGAATGTCGTCTAATTATAAAAAAGGGACGGTTTCAAAAAACCCGTCCCTTTTACGTTAAGCCCGTACCGTCCAGTTGTAACCGTTGTTGTTGTCCCAGTTGTTGGCCGAGTCCTTAAAGCAGAAGGACATTGTGCTGTCCTGCATCCGCAGGGTACTTTCCCAACCCCGCTGGGTACGTTCCATTTTAATGGTGCTGACATTTTGCCAGTTTTTCGGGTCGCCGAATCCACAGTGCAGGTAAACTTGATCGGCACCACATTTAGCAAGCAGCCCGTTGTAGATAATGTTCACATCATTGAAGCCGGCAGGCCTCACCTCGACGCCTTTTGGGGTATCAGACCAACCCTGAACCAAAATAAAGCACCTCCTGTTTTATATTTCAATGTTTATATTCTCCTCCGACTTTAAAGGTATACCCGGACATTTCTTCCAGGTGCCTGGCACTTAACTTATTAACTTATTAAGAGTCGAGAAAGCTGTTGACAGCAGTTAATGTTCATGATACAATGGGACAAAATTTTATACATTATGCCTCATCTCCCACTGGAGGTGAGGTAGAGGTTGCGGACAACAAGAGTACCCCGGCGGAGGAACCGGGTTCCACAGAAACCGGGGGAAAGGGTTGCCCGCCGAAGTTCAGCCGTTGCCCGGAACGGCTGGGCTGGGCCGTCACCGAACAGGTGCCGGACTGTCACCCGGTGGTTGCCCTGCTGCCGGGTGGAGCGCTATCTCACCAGGGGGAGAGGGCGGTATATTATCCTGTGCGCAAGACGGCCCCTCACCTGGAAGCCGTCATTTTATTTTGTTCACGATTGGTTTTAAAGCAGGCTATTCTAACCGTAGGAGGTTTTGAAATGAAGCTGCACGGCACCATGACCATTAACAGCCGGGGCCACCTGGAGATTGGTGGCTGCGATACCGTGGAGCTTGCTTCCACTTTCGGCACCCCTCTTTATGTGGTGGATGAAGAGCTTTTCCGGCAGAACTGCCGGGCATACTATCGGGCTTTTACCGAAAAACACGGTGCCGAAGTTATCTATGCGGCCAAGACACTGCTGACCCTGGCCATCTGCCGCCTGGTGGAGGAAGAAGGGCTGGGCATGGATGTGGTTTCCGGCGGCGAACTGTATACTGCCATACAGGCAAGATTCCCCATGTCCCGGGTTTATTTCCACGGGAACAACAAGTCCAGGGAAGAGCTGCGCCTGGCCCTGGAAGCCCGGGTGGGCCGGTTCATGGTAGACAATCTTTACGAGCTGGAAATGCTCAACGAGCTGGCCGGTGAGATGCACACCAGGGCTGATGTCATCCTGCGCTTAACCCCCGGTATCGAGGCCCACACCCATGAGTACATCAAGACGGGGCAGATTGACAGCAAATTCGGTCTGGTTATTGAAAACGGCCAGGCCCTGGCCGGAGTAAAACGGGCCCTGGAGATGGATCGCATTATCCTTCACGGTTTCCACTGTCATATCGGTTCCCAGATTTTCGAGCTGGATTCTTACGCTCACGCAGCCCGGGTAATGATGGATTTTGCCGCCCGGGTGGCCGGGGAAACCGGCTGGGCTCCGTCCGAGCTAGATCTGGGAGGCGGGCTGGGCATCTACTACGCCGAAGGGGATCAACCCCGCCCGGTGGCTGAATATGCTGATGTAATTATGCAGGCCGTCCGGGAAAAAGCTGCAGCACACGGTCTGCCCGTACCCAGGGTTATTGTGGAACCCGGGCGTTCTATCAGCGGTCCGGCAGGCACTACCCTGTACACCGTCGGGGCGGTAAAAGACATCCCCGGCGTACGCAAGTATGTGGCGGTAGACGGCGGGATGGGAGACAATCCCCGCCCGGCCCTTTACCGGTCCCGTTACGAGGCCTGCGTGGCCAACAAGGCCGCCGCACCACCAGAGGAAGTGGTTTCTATTGCCGGCAAGTGCTGTGAATCGGGGGATATGTTAATCTGGGATATCGCCCTGCCCGGGATTCAACCGGGGGATATCCTGGCGGTTAGCTGTACCGGTGCCTACAACTACTCCATGTCCATGAATTACAACCGCCTGCCCCGTCCGGCCATGGTTCTGGTGAAAGATGGCCGTGCCGACGTTATTGTCGAGCGTGAAACGTACGCCGACCTTCTGCGCAATGACGTAATTCCGGAAAGGCTTCGCAAGAGCCGGCGGCTGAATGTGGCTTCGGTACGTTGAAATTCTTCACCCGCGGGCACCTCTTTAAAAGGGGTGCTTTTTTGTATTTTCGTAAGAGATGGCTCCCGCATTCACTGGGGAGTTCTTCTGGCTGGTATAAGCGCCGGCACGTGAGGTAAATGTGGTTACGGAGAAGGAGAGTATGATATAATCAGGTGATAGCGTATACAAGCTCCCGGTGAAAGGAGTTTCCCATGGACATTATCACCACTCACACCAATACGGATCTGGACGCCCTGGCCGCCATGGTGGGGGCCCATAAACTTTATCCCGAAGCAGTGATGGTCTTCCCGGGTAAGCTTTCCAGAAACGTAGAAGAATTTATGGCTTTACATAAAGATGCCCTGGCCGTGTCCAGCCCGCGGGACATCCAGCTCGACAAGGTGCGGCGGGTGGTGCTGGTCGATACGAAAAACCCCAGGCGGCTGGGTAAACTGGCGGAAGTATTCAACCGTCCGGGAGTGGAAATACATATCTACGATCACCACCCCTGGGCCGAAGGAGATGTGCGGGGAACAGTGGAAGTGGTGGAAACGGTGGGGGCTACCGCCACCCTGCTGGTGGAAAAAATCCGGGAACAGAACATATCCTTAAACCCCCTGGAATCCACCATTCTGGCCCTGGGTATATATGGGGATACCGGCTCTCTGGTGTTTACCAGTACCACCCCCCGCGACGTGGCAGCGGTTGCCTATCTTTTGGAGAAAGGAGCCAACCTGGGGGTAGTGGCCGAATTTCTCGGCCGGCCCATGACCGACGAACAGAAGTCACTGCTCAAATCTCTGCTTCTTTCCGCCCGCCGCCACCAGGTAAACGGGGTCAAAATTCTCCTGGCCACCGCATCGGTAGAAGAATTTGTAATCGGCCTGGCCCTCCTCACCCACACCATTTCGGAAATAGAAAGACTGGATGCAGTATTCACCGTAGTTAAAATGGAGGACCGGGTATACATAGTCGGCCGCAGCAATGTAGCCCAGGTGGATGTAGCGGAAATTCTGAGCCCTTTTGGCGGAGGTGGCCATCCGGCGGCAGCTTCTGCTACCATAAAAGGGGCGCATCTAAACCAGGTAGCCGAGACACTCATGAAAATAATCCAGCAAAAGGTACGCCCTCCCCTGACGGCAGCGGGGATCATGTCCAGCCCGGTAAAAACCGTTACTCCCGAAACCACCATTAAAGAAGCCGGCCGTATCATGATGCGCTACGGCCATACCGGCCTGCCCGTAGTGCAGAAGGACCGGCTGGTGGGTGTGATATCCCGGCGAGATGTGGAAAAGGCCGACCTGCATGGTCTGGGACACGCTCCCGTAAAAGGTTTTATGAGCCAGAATGTGGTCTGGGTAACTCCCGACGTTCCCGTGTCTGAAGTGCAGCAGCTGATGATAGAACACGATATCGGGCGCGTACCCGTGGTGTCGGAAGGGCGCCTGGTGGGCATTGTTTCCCGAACCGACGTTTTGCGTACCATGCATGGTGATTTTCCTTCCCGTTACCGGGTTATTTACTCCGGTCACCTGCCTGCCGCCGGGTCAAACATTTCGGAACTGATGCAGCAGGTACTGAACCCGAGAGAATGGGAGATCATGTGCCGGGCAGGGGAAGTTGCCGTCCGTCTCGGTTACCGTGTTTTTGCCGCCGGTGGGGTGGTACGGGATATATTGCTTAAAGCTAGCAATCTCGATATAGATCTCGTGGTCGAAGGTGATGGGATAGCCCTGGCTGAAGCCCTGGCCGGGATATACGGCGCCCAGGTTCGCATTCACCGCAAATTTGGGACAGCGGAAGTGGTGTTTCCCGACGGGTTCAAAGTGGATGTGGCCACGGCACGGGTTGAATTTTACGAGTACCCCGCAGCTCTGCCCCGGGTGGAGAGTTCCTGCGTGCGCCATGACCTTTACCGGCGGGATTTCACCATCAACGCCATGGCCGTTGACTTGAACGGAGAAAATTTCGGCGACCTGATAGATTTTTTCGGTGGGCGTCAGGATTTACAGCAGGGGCTGATCCGGGTATTATATAACTTGAGTTTTATCGAGGACCCCATCCGGCTGCTGCGGGCCGTGCGCTTTGAACAGCGCTACGGGTTCAAAATCGAATCCCAAACCCTGAAGCTGCTCCAGGAGGCGGTGCGCCGGGAAGTTCTCGCCCGCGTTTCTACGGAGCGCCTGTGGGAAGAATTAAAACACATCCTGAGTGAGGAGAAAGCCGGGCAAATGCTGGAACGCCTGCATCAACTGGGCATGTGGGATTTTGTTCTCCCCGGGGTGACGTACTGGGAAGTACAGCCGGTGTTGCATGATCTGCGGAAATCCATGGAAATACTGGACGGGTGGGGTTTTCCGCCGGGAAATGAACCCTGGCTCTGTTATGTTATTGCCGCTTTACACTGGACCGGTCGTGATAACGCCCGAAAATTGTGTGAGCGCTATCATTTGAACAAGCGCCAGACAGAAAAGGTTCTGGTCACGCTGGCCAACTGGCGCCAGGTTTTATCCCGTCTGTGCCTGCGGGATGGAATACGTACCAGCGAGCTGGCCCGGGCCGTTCTCCTTTTACCTCGGGAGGCTTACCCTCTCATGCTTACCCTCCTGGATGAGGAGTGGTTGAAGGAACGGTTCCGGCAGTTGCTCCTGCTCCTCCGGGATAATAAGCCCACCGTGGATGGTGCATACATCAAGAGCCTGGGTTACCGGCCCGGACCCATTTTCCGCAGGGCCCTGGAGGCGGTCTGGCAGGCCCGGCTGGATGGCCTGGTGAAAAGCAGCGACGAGGAAAAGGCGTTTGTGCAGGAATTTCTGCGCCGCCACCAGGGAGAGGATTCCCTTGTTTAGCCTGCCCAGTTTATATGAAACGGGTATCATGTTGCCGGCAATTGTATTGGGGCTTACTCTCCACGAGCTGGCCCACGGCCTGGTGGCCGACCGTCTGGGTGATCCCACGGCCCGCTACCAGGGCCGGTTGACACTGAACCCCCTGGCCCACGTGGATATTATTGGTTTAATAATGCTTCTGGGCGTTGGTTTTGGTTGGGCAAAACCGGTGCCCATCAACCCTTATAATTTCCGCGGTGATATGCGGCGGGGCATAATTCTGGTCTCCCTGGCCGGGCCGCTGGCCAATATATTGCTGGCTATAGCCGGGGCGGTCGCGATGGGCCTGGGAGCCTGGAAGCTCCCCTACGGCAGGGATATTGTTTTAAAAATTATTGATCTCAATGTCATCCTGGCGGTTTTTAACCTGCTACCCATTCCCCCACTGGATGGTTCGAAAATACTGGCCTGCCTCCTGCCCGGACGGCAATCATGGCTTTATACACTGGAAAATTACGGAACGATCATACTTTTGCTTTTATTATTTACCGGTATCATCGGGAATGTGCTCAGGTGGATTATTGTTCCCCTGTATCATGCCCTGCTCGGTCTGGCCAAAGTAATTTCTTTCATAGTTTCTTAATGCCAAAGTAAGATGAGAAAGGAGATACCATAGCAATGCCCGAACACAGAATTCTAAGCGGCATGCGTCCTACAGGCCGCTTGCATATCGGCCATCTGAGCGTGCTGGAAAACTGGATTGAACTGCAAAAAGAGAACCAGTGCTTCTTTTTTGCCGCAGACTGGCATGCCCTGACTACAGCTTTTGAGCATACTGCGGGCATCAAAGAAAATATCAGGGAAATGGTTGCCGACTGGCTGGCTGTCGGTCTTGACCCGGCGAAGAGTGTAATTTTCGTCCAGTCGGATGTGCCTGAAACGGCGGAGTTACACCTGCTCTTTTCCATGATTATTCCTCTTGGCTGGCTGGAAAGAGTACCAACATACAAGGATCAGGTGCAGCAGTTCAAACAGCAGGGTAAGGATATCATGACGTACGGTTTTCTGGGTTACCCGGTGTTGCAGGCTGCCGATATTTTGCTTTACCGGGCCGATGCCGTCCCCGTAGGTGAGGACCAGCTCCCCCACCTGGAGTTGTGCCGGGAACTGGCCCGGCGGTTTAACCACCTCTACCGCCCCATTTTTCCGGAACCGCAGGCCAGGCTGTCCCGCGTTTCCGTTCTTCCCGGCGTGGACGGGCGTAAAATGAGCAAGAGTTACGCCAACGATATAGGTTTGATGGCCGGGCCCGATGAGATCAGAGAAAGGGTAAACGCCATGATTACCGACCCGGCTCGCATCCGCAAAACTGATCCAGGTCACCCTGAGGTATGCGTGGTGCACAAGTACCACGGCATATATACCGCTGACCGGCTAACTGAAATTGAGGAAGACTGCAGAGCGGGGAGGGTGGGCTGTGTAGCCTGCAAGAAGTTACTGGCTGCGTCTCTGGAGGCCGTGCTGGCTCCCTTACGGGAGCGGAGGCAACAGATTACCGACCGTCCTGGCTATGTTAAAGAGGTGCTGGCTGAAGGTGCCCGCCGGGCCCGGGCAGAAGCGGTTCAAACCATGGCCATGGTGCGGGAAGCCATGCGCATCTGAATGTATGATTTCCCCCTTTTCGGTAAACAATGACGTGTGAACAAATGTAGCCGAAAGGGGGAATTTACTTTGCGCAGGTCAATTTTGCTTATGGTGTGCCTGTTTTTAGTTGGGGGCATGTTCGGTTGCACTGTAGCCAGAAAACCGGGCCCGGCAGCTAAACCGCGCACTGTGGTGGTCCCCGAAACCACCCGGGTTTCCTTTGAACGTATTGATCCGGCCAGGGCACCGCAGGCAGTTAAGGATGTGGCCAGAGCCCTGGATGACACCAATGCCAGCACCTGGGTACGGGCCGGTAATGACATCTATTTGCTGTTTAACACCAGTTCTCACAACAGGGGTTACAGGGCGGAAGTTACCGAAATCAGCCAGCGTACTCCCAGACCGGAATTCAGCTGGCTGGATGTGAAGGCCAGATACATAAGGCAAACCCGGCAGGCGCCTTCGAATGCTCCCGTTCTTACTGTTGTACGGGTGAGCCGGTTAGCCCGGCCGGTAAGTGGCGTGGCTTTCCAGTTTGACCGTGAGAAGGGTCCCGGAACCGTTCCCATGCAGACCACCGAACCTCAGACCACCGGAGAACCTGCACCGGCGGGTTCCCCGGAAACATCGCCACGGGTAGAGGGGGAAGCAAGCATAGATGAGCCCGCTCCGGGCCGGGAAGTCACCAGTCCGGTCAAAGTAGTTGGCCGCGCAAGGCACTCTACTGGAGAGGTGCGCGTTCGTCTGGTAGATGAAAGGGGTATGGTCCTGTCTGAAAAAACCATTGCAGTTGGACGGGAGAGTTTTACCGACTTCGAAACTTCCCTCAGCTACGGACCTCCTGCTTCCCCGAAGAAGGGATTTGTAGAAATCGTGGCCCGTGCCGGTGACAGGGATCAAAACCTGGCCCGTGTGCCGGTAATTCTTAAATAAGGCCGGAGAAAAATCAGCCGGTGGCCGGAAAACGCAGCATGATTTTCCGGCCATCTTACTTTTTATAAATCTTGCATACATTTAAAGGCCGGCGGGAAAATATGACCGGTGGTGTTTGGTGTGCGCTTGTGGCTGCTGGTATCAATCTTATTTTTCCTGTTATGTGTTCTCGCTCTCGTACCATTGAATCTGGAGCTGTACTATCGCCGCAGGGAACAGGAGCATTGCCTGTCCCTCGTCGTCAGCACCTTGTTCGGCCTCAAATATCAACTTCTACCGCGACAGCGCCCGGCAGG
>NZ_JBNATZ010000107.1:0-8055 GCF_049701015.1 Desulfofundulus sp. | reverse complement strand
AAATTTTTTCTAGTTTGTTTTAATTCTGTATCCCCAGGAAAATTCCTGTCGAAAAAAAAATCCCCTGGGAAAAGGGGTGGTGGAGGATGGAACATTTCAGTTAAACAAGCGTAACGTTATTCCGCCTTTCGATTCCCAAGCGGAACCCCGTTTTGATCCCAGCCGCGCAGGCGGTAGTAGTCGTCCAGCATGGTATCCAGTTCCTGCCTGGTGATGATGTTCCGGCCATCGTTGATCGGTTCGCTGAAGAACCTGGCCGGCAGCATATCGTCTGCCCGGGTGGCACCTTCTCTGGTGTTAAAAAGGCGGGTGGCGGTGACAATCCGGTTGGCCAGCCGGGCCAGCTCCTCTCCGGTGTACTCCCAACCGGTGCTGCCTTTGATCATGGCCACCAGGTCGTCCCACTGGATCAGGTCGCGGAAGAAGACGCAGAAAATCATGGTGTTGAAAACCGTCAGCCGGTTTTCAAATTCAATAAAGAGGGCTGCTTTCCCTTCGGTGGTGGAGGGGTCGATCATCCCGCTCAATTCCGGCTTGTAAAAGGTGGCCCGCAGGTGGCAGGCTCCCCTGGGCGAGGTGGCGTAGGCCAGACCCATCCCTTTCAACACCCGGGGGTCATAACCGGCCGGCTCCAGCCCCTTGACGTGAATGGCCAGGTCTTCCAAACCCAGCTCACTGGCTACACGTTTTATCCCCAGGGCAAGCAATTCCCCCGAACCGCGGACGTTGGCGATATCCTCCAGCAGGCGAGCCGCTCCTTCGGCATCGCCGTAAGCCGGGTAACCTTTTACCCGGCCTCTTTCCCCGGCCTCCATCATCAAAGCCACCAGGTTCCCGGCGGTAATGGTGTCCATGCCAAGCCGGTCGCACAGGTCGTTGAGGTAAATGACCTGGCCCAGGCTGTTGATGCCGCACAACCCGCCGAAGGCATAAATGGTCTCGTACTCGGGGCCTTCCACCTTTAAGCCGGCGTATTTTCCTTCCTTTACGGTGGTCAGCTTGCCGCAGGTCAAAAAACAGTTGGGGCAGGCCCTGGGCCGCACTTCAAAATTCTTGAGTAATGCATCCCCGCTCAAGTTCTCCCAGTTCGGGTCGGTACCCATGGACCAGTAACGGGCCGGAAACGCCCTGGCACCGTTCATGGTACCCACCATAACCGTGGTGCCGTAGGTCTGGTAGGCCCTGACCCCCGGGTTGTCCCTGCCCTTTTCCCTGATGCGGCGGGCGGCTTCTTTCAAAAGAGCCGGGTCGGCAGCCTTACAGCTGGCTTCCCCGTGGAATACCAGGGCTTTAAGCTTTTTGGACCCCATTACGGCACCCATGCCGGTGCGCCCGGCCGAGCGCCAGTAGTTGTTTTCAAGGCAGGCAAACCTGACCAGGTTTTCTCCCGCCGGCCCGATGACCACGGCCTGAGCTTCCTTCCGCCCCACTTCCGCCAGCACGGCGTCTTCCGTGGCGTAAGTGTCCTTGCCCCACAGGTGGGAAGCATCGTGGAAAATCACGTTCCGGTCGCTGATTTCTACATACACGGGCCTCTCAGCCGCACCTTCGACAATAACTGCGTCGTAGCCGGTGCGGCGTATGGCCGGAGCCACCCGCCCGCCGGCATAAGACTCGGCGTAAAAGCCAGTCAGAGGAGATTTGCTGAAAACCCCGTAGCGGCTGGACCCGGGCAGCACCGTACCGGTAGCAGGACCGGTAGTGATAATCAACTTGTTGGCCGGGGAGAGGGGGTCTATCCCCGGCTCCAACGCGCGCAGCAACAGGTATGTGCCCAGCCCTTTCCCACCCAGGTAGTCCCGGTACACGCTTTCCGGCAATTCCTCCACCGCAAATGATTGACTGGAAAGGTTCAGGCGCAGTAACCTGCCGTAAAAACCGTACATCTTAAGCCTCCTTCCCCCGAGCCATCTCCACTCTCCATTACCCTGTCGGCTCCTCTCCTTCCGGTGAGCCCCGGGGACCAAACTGGAGCCCCGGTTCAAAGCTCCGGCACGCCAGTGCAGAGATTGAAACCGCACACAATTAGCAATCATCCCAACCAGGCCTCTGGCAAAGTGAGTGCCGGGCTCAATTCACGCGCTCCCGGGCAAAACAGGAGCTTTTAAAAGCCGGGGAGGCCCGGGCTCCTTCCAGTTATACGTCTTTTTTAACCGGCCACTTCGGCCAACACTTCTTCCAGAATGGAGAAGCCCATATCCAGCTGCTCGTCCGTAATGGTCAGGGGCATGAGCATGCGGACAACATTGCTGAATATGCCCGCCCCTATGATGATCAGGCCGCGCTTGTAGCACTCCTGGATGATGCGGCCGGCCTCCTCCTTGGCCGGTTCTTTCGTCTTCCTGTCCTTGACCAGTTCCATGGCCACCATGGCCCCCAGCCCGCGGACATCTCCAATAAGAGAATATTTTTCCTGCATGGCCCGCAGGCGCCCCATGGCCATCTCCCCGATTCTGGCGGCCCGGTCCGCCAGCTTCTGCTCCAGCATGTAATCAATGGTGGCCAGGGCCGCGGCACAGGAAATGGGGTTGCCGCCGTAGGTGCCGCCGATGTGTCCCGGATCGGGCGCATCCATGATCTCCGCCCGGCCGATCACCCCGCTCAAGGGCAACCCGGACGCAATAGACTTGGCCACGGTCATCAGGTCGGGCTGCACGCCCCAGTGCTCCACGGCGAACACCCTGCCGGTCCGGGCAAAACCGGTCTGCACTTCATCCACAATAAGGATGATGCCATGCTCTTCGCAGAGTTCCTGCAGTCCCGGCAGGAACTCCGGCGGGGGTACAATAAATCCGCCTTCACCCTGTACCGGCTCAATAATCATGGCGGCGATATTTTCCGGTGCCACCTCGGCGGCAAAGAAACGGGTGAAATTCTCCAGGCAGTGCAGGCCGCACTCCGGGTAAGTGGAATTGAAGTAGCAGCGGTAACAGTACGCCGAAGGCACCTTGTACACTTCCGGAGCGAAGGGACCGAAGCCGAACTTGTAAGGCTTTACCTTGCTGGTCAGACTCATGGCCATCAGGGTCCGGCCGTGAAAGGCGCACTCGAAGGCGATAATACCCGGTTTTCTGGCATAAAAACGAGCTATCTTGACGGCATTCTCCACCGCCTCCGCCCCGCTGTTGGCAAACATAGCCTTTTTATGCTCGCCTTTAACGGGGCAAAGGCCGGCCAGCTTTTCAGCCAGGTCCACGTAGTTCTCGTACATGGTTACCATAAAGCAGGTGTGCAGGAGCTTGTCGGCCTGGCTTTTAATGGCGTTGACCACCGGCTCCGGACAGTGGCCGGCGTTCAAGGTGCCGATACCGCCGTAAAAGTCAATAAACTCATTCCCGTCCACATCCCTGATCAAGGCTCCTTTTGCTTCTGCTACGAAGACGGGAGTGGCATTGGAAATGCCCCGCGCTACGTACCTGTTCTTCTTGTCCAGCATGCTGCTCGACCTGGGACCGGGTACGGACGTAACTTTTTGAAGCATCACATGCAAAACCTCCTGCTTTAATTTTCAGAAGAGAACGGGTATTGGGACTTTATACAATTTACATTCCTCACATTAATGCAGATAGAATTGTTGGCTGAACATCATTTCTTCTTGTAAAAAAGAAAAATGGGAAATCCAACCTAATGCATGCTCAAATTAATCTTAAGCTATCTATAACGAGTTTTTGAGTTTATTTCCTGAAATATCTCAATTGCAACATGATACAACCATGCATTCATGTAATGCGGTTCTGCATTAACCTATCACAAAAACAAATCAAAATAAGCTACATACCAGCAAAAAGGCATTGCCATCATGCTCTTAAGCAATCCTCCTGATTTGCGTAAGGAGGAACCTCAAGAGACACTAACAATGCCCGCATAAGCTGAACCAAATCACCCGTATAATCCTCGGACAACTTTCTATTATTACTTTTTCTAACGACCGCCCAAATAAGCTTTTTTAACCTCTGGATCAAGCAGGAGATCGCAGGCTTTACCACTTTTAACAATTCGCCCCGTTTCCAGAATATAACCGCGGTGAGCGGTTTTAAGCGCCATTACAGCGTTCTGTTCTACCAGGACAATTGTTTTCCCCATTTGATTGATCTCTCGTAGCACTTTGAATATTTCCTGAACAACCAGAGGAGCTAGACCCATAGAAGGTTCATCCAAAAGAAGCGTATCAGCCCCAGTCATGAGCGCCCTACCGATAGCCAACATTTGTTGTTCTCCACCCGAAAGACTCGCCGCATTCTGCTTTTTCCTCTCGGCAAGACGGGGAAATAAATTATAAACCCGCTGTAGATCATTTTTAATCTCGCTGTTTTTCCGGTTGCATGTTGCCACCATTAAATTTTCTTCAACTGATAACTTGGTAAAGATACCACGCCCTTCTGGTACATGAGACATACCAGACCGGGCAATCATATAAGAAGGGAGGCGAGTTATTTCCCGACCCTTAAACCAAATCCGACCAACACCCGGGCGAACCATTCCTGAAATCGCCCTCAAGGTACTGGATTTGCCGGCACCATTAGCACCGATCAGGGTTACGATTTCGCCTTCAAAAACGTTAAAGGAAATACCATGCAAAGCCTTAATACCACCATAAGCCACCTCAAGATTTTCAACGAGAATTGCATTGTTCATTTAACCCACTTCCTCTTCACCCAGGTATGCTTTGATCACCACCGGATCGCCTTGTACTTCCACAGGTGTACCTCGCGCAATGATCTCTCCGAAATGCATTACGGTGATGTAATCACAAAGCTCTTCAACCAGACGCATCTGGTGCTCTATCAAAAGGATGGTTAGCCCAAACCTATCTTTTATATCCCGGATCAGACGGACTAAATTCAGTACTTCGTGAGGATTCATTCCAGCGGCAGGTTCATCAAGGAGCAAAAGTTTAGGTTGTGTAGCCAATGCACGAGCTATTTCCAGTTTTCTCTGCATCCCGTAAGGCAGGTTACCTGCCTTTTCATCAGCGCGACTGCCAAGCTCGAAAAGATCTAATAATGTTATAATTCTTTCATCCACATTATTGGTTATGCCTATATTTAAAATTCCCCTCCATAAGCCCCGTATTTGATGCAATAAACCCACCTGTATATTTTCGATAACCGTAAGATCATTAAACAGACGCAAATTTTGAAAAGTCCGGGCAATACCGAGGCGGGAAATTTCATATGGCTTTTTACCAACCAGGTTAATACCCCGGAAAATGATTTCGCCACTATCCGGCTGGTAAAGACCGGTGACCAGGTTAAAAAGAGTTGTCTTCCCGGCACCATTGGGACCAATTACACCGTAAATCTTACCAGGCTCAACTTTTAGGGAAAAATTAGAAACTGCCCTTAGCCCTCCAAAAGAAAGACTTAAAGCTCTGATCTCCAACAGCAACTCCATTATCAGGAGCCTCCTTGCGTTCGAGCTTCATTTTGAGTGATTTCTCCAGCAAGAATCGAGCGTCTAAAGCATCGGCCCCCCAATCGAAACTTTTTGAAGCGAACAAGGCTGATTAACCCCTCTGGCAAGAAAAGAATGACCAGGCAAATGGCCAGCCCCAGAATAACCAGGTAGACCGAGCTATCGCCCCATGCAACCCACAGAATCCGATTTCCTACATACAAAACAATAGCTCCAATAATCGGCCCCAGAACGGTACCGATTCCACCAAGCAAAACCATAATAACCATTTGATCGGCAATCAGTGGGCCAAGGACACTATCCGGATGAATATAAGTAATCCAATAAGCATAAGCCGCACCGATCATACCTGGAAAAAGGGCGCTTAAAGCAAATACCAGAACTTTTATCCATGCGGTATTAAGACCTAAAGATTGAGCAGCAGTTTCTTCTTCGCGTACTGCTTTTACTTTTAAGCCAAAATAACTTTTTTCAAAAACGAGGTAAGAGAATAGAAAAACCAGCACCGCAAAGCCAAACATTAGAAAATAGAAAAATGGTTCATTAAGAAAAGCTGGGAGCCTTAACCCGTACGGCCCTCCTGTCACATCCAAGACCAGTACAAGCTGGCGCATCATCTCAGCAAAGGCCCAGGTCCCGATAGCAAAATAAGCACCACTGAGTCTTAATGTGGGATAACCTATCAAAATCGCAAAGAGAAAGGTCAAGAGACCTGCAACAAGCATGGCAGGGAAAAATGATAAATTAAAATTGGAGATCAAAAGACCGGCAATATATGCACCAATGCCAAAAAAAGCTCCATGTCCGAAACTAATATATCCCATGTAGCCACCGATCATGTTCCAGCTTAAAGCAAGCCCTATCCACATAAAAACGCCGGTAATAATACGTAACCAGAATGAACTAATAATAAATGGCACCAAGCACAAAATAAACAGGAAGCTTAAAACTAATATAAATTGCAGCGTACGACTTAAGAGCCTGGATTGCAAGCCAACCTCTCCTTTCACCAACCTTTGCCAAGAATGCCCTTTGGAAAGAAAAGCAGAATTAAGTACAGCACGAAGAATAAAATAAGAAAAACGTATGCTCCTCCGAGATAAACAGTAACAAAACTGGCAATCATACCCAGCAATAGACCTGCCGCAATGGCTCCAGAAAAAGACCCCAATCCGCCGGCAACAACAACAAAAAAGGCAAAAGCTGTATAGCGAATACCCATCTCAGGAAAGACGGAAAAAATGGAGCCAATAAATATGCCCGACATACCCGTGAGCCCGGTATAAATAGCATAAACCAGCCGCGCGAGGCGATGAGAATCAATGCCCATCAGACCGGCAATTTCACTATTTTCAGCAGCAGCACGGATGGCTATGCCCGTTTTTGTTTTATAAAGAAATATCATAAATAAGACGGTAACCAGGAGGGCAAAAAAAGTAGCACAGACACGTAAAGCAGGTAAAGCAATTCCCAATACTGTGATACTCTTTTCGGACAGAAAGGTCACCAGGTTTCGATTATTGAATCCCCACAACGTAAGCGCAGATCCACGAAAAAAGGTGGACAGACCAAAAGTGAAAGCCAGAGCCATCAGTGCAGCACTGCGGTGCCTGATATTTCGCACTTTCTGAAGTACTGGTTGAAACAGGAAACCGATCAATCCAAATAGCAACATTACAACAGGAAGAAGCAACAAAGGGTCGATATGAAAAAGTTCGTTAACCCAAAAAGCAGTAAATGCCCCCAGCATTACCCATTCGCCAACTGCAAAGTCAATGATATCCATTACACCGAAGGCAAGAGAAAAGCCTACGGCAATGGCAATAAAGATACCCCCGATTAATATTCCATTCACCAACGTCTGCACGAATAATTCCATATTGCTACACCTTTCTTCACGTCTTAGGAATTTATAAATGGACTCATGAGGAAACCGGCGCAAAGATACGCCGATCCCCTCATTAAAGAAAACCAGGATAATTACCGGGCATTATAAGGCGGAACCGGATAAACGGGCTGTTTCTCCCTTGTCTCTTTCGGACCTACGATAACCTGTTCCCCTTTCATCAACTGAATGGTCAAGGGCTTTAAACCCGTATTATTATGGTACCAGTTACCTTCCTTGGCAAATTTAATAGGCCCGAAAAATGTATCTACCTGAACCTCTTCCAGCGCTTGAACCAGCTTATCCCTTTGCTCTTCGGAAAGAGGCGGAGTGGCACCGATTTTTGCCAGAGCAGCAGCAAACACTTCCCCAGTTGCTGCACAGCCCGCCTCTGTATAATCAGGTATGCTCCCCCACCGCTTTTTGGCGAGCTCAACGTAATCTTTGGTGGAACCAAAAAGCTCGTCTTTGTATTTTACTTCTGGAGTCCAGACAGCCGCCCCCATCACGAAGTCGGAATCTTTACCAAGGTTCTTTATAAAGTCCGGTGTGGTAATACCATAGTGCATTACAAAAGCTTTTGGTATAAAGCCCAGAGATTTGCACGCCTTGATTATTTCCATGTGTTCTTTTTCATGACCGCCTACTGCCAGTATATCGGGAGAAAGACCTTTGATAGCACTAATTAATGGTGTAAAGTCCGTACCTGCCGGTACGATGTCATATTTAACCACCTGTATACCTTCTTTTTCGGC
>NZ_JBNATZ010000106.1:0-8061 GCF_049701015.1 Desulfofundulus sp. | reverse complement strand
GCCGCTGGATACGGCAGCACTCCTCCCTGCCGGTGATTATTCTGACCGCGAAAGGCGAGCTGCAGAGTAAGCTGCGCGGCTTCGACCTGGGTGCGGACGACTACATCGTGAAGCCTTTTGACCCGCTGGAACTGGTGGCCCGGGTCAAGGCGGTCCTCCGAAGAACTGGAAACAAACCCGAGCGCATAGAGTTATCCGGTTTAGTTATAGATTTAAGCAGTTATGTAGTGAAAGTGGGGGGTGAGCGGGTGGAATTTACCCCCCGGGAGACCGAACTTTTATATTTCCTGGCCTCCCACCCCAACCGCGTCTTCACCCGCGAGTCTCTCCTGCGGCAACTGTGGGGTTTCAACTTTGAGGGTAACACCCGGACGGTAGATGTGCACATCAACCGGATCCGGGAAAAGCTGGAGCGGTTCTCGTGTGCGTGGCGCATTAAAACCGTGTGGGGTGTGGGCTATAAATTTGTGCTGGAGGGAAAAGATGCGGAAGTGGAGCATTTTTGTTAAGATTCTCCTTCTCGGCCTCGGGATTGCGCTGTTTACCGCTATGGTCTTGAGCCTGGTTCTCTCCTCACTGTTTTCTCATTACTTTTACCGTGAATACGAAACTTCTTTGAAAGGGGACATTCAGGAAGCTGTCAACCTCACCACAAAATATCTTCAGGGGCAGGTCGGGATTAATGCTTATCACCGGGGCATGGAGCTGATCACCCACCTGGAAGGGACCAATTTTTATGTCCTTGATGCGCATGGAAATGTAACTTTCAGCACGGACGTGGATGGCGATTTTATGCCCGGCCGGGATGTGCTTGCAGAGCTTGTGCGGCATGCCCGGGCAGACCAGGTATATACGAGGGTGGTAAGGGACCGGAAACAGCCTTCTCTCGACCTTCTGGTGGCGGCTACGTCTTTTCCGGGAGGTACCATCATCGGCTTCTTTCCCGTGGCCGATATCAGGGAACCTGTTAAAGAAGTCATTCGCCTGGTCTGGCTGGCAGCGCTCGGGACTTTCATCCTGGCCATCGTCCCGACTTATTTATTTTCGCGGCACTTTACGCGGCCTCTTGTCCAGATGAGCCGGATTGCCCTGCTGATGGGGGAAGGGGATTTCAGTGTCCGTGTTCAAATGGAACAGGAGCGCCATGATGAGATCGGACAGCTTGCCCGGGCTTTAAATTTCATGGCCACCGAACTTGAAGCGCTGGAGAAAACCCGCCAGGACTTCCTGGCCAATGTTTCACATGAGTTGAGAACGCCACTTACGTCGGTTCGCGGTTTTGTGCAGGGAATGCTTGACGGGACCATTCCGCCGGCGGAGCACCCTGCTTATCTGGCCAGGGTTTTCTCCGAAACCGGGCGCCTGGCGCACATTGTAGACGATCTTCTCACCCTGGCCCGGCTGAAGAGCGGCCACCTCCGCTTCAACCGGGAAGATCTTCATCCTGAGGAAGTGCTTGCCGATGTGGTGGAAGTATTGACTCCACTCGCCGTTGAAAAACAGGTGGTTCTCGATTTTTCAACCAATGCCGGGGAGCGCAGGACCATCTGCGGCGACCGCTGCCGTCTGGCTCAGGTTTTTACCAATATCATCGACAACGCCATCAAATTTTCGCCTGCAAACAGCACAGTTATCGTGAGAGGCGAATGGAAACCCGGCGGTTTTCATGTCCGGGTGGCAGATGAAGGGCCGGGCATACCACCTGCGGAACTGCCCTACATTTTCGAGCGCTTTTATACGGGCAACCTTTCTTCCGACCGGGAGTACCCCGGTACGGGGCTCGGCCTGGCCATAAGCAAACTCCTGGTGGAAAAACACGGGGGGAAAATAACCGCCGCCAACCGGCCGGGCGGCGGGTGTGAATTCAGCATTTTCCTTCCGGAACACTGGCCGCAGGATTAGCCCGCCCCCTACTTCCGGAGGTGGAAAGGCACCACTGAAACCACCACGTCCTGGTGGAAGATAAAATAAGTCCGCAGGAACCAGCCGGTCTGGTTGTGTAATAGACGGTGCCACCACCTGCGGGTTTCGAACTCCGGGATCAAGATGGTAATAAAGTCTCCGGGCTGGCATTTTTTCCGCAACTGGTTGACAAAGTCGATGATTGGTTCCAGAATCGTCCGGTATGGCGAATACCGGACAACAAGTTCCACGCCGGGGTCCCAGCGCTCCCACTTTTCACGAACTTCCCGGCTGCTCTCTTCGTCCACGCCCACATAAAGGGCGATGACTTCCGGCGAGATAAGCCGGGCATAAGCCAGGGTGTTCTCCACCACCCGGTTGACGCCTGCCACGGGCACCACCACCAGGTTCCTCCCGGCAGGACGCCTCCTACTCCCGCCTCCGTAGCTCTCCCGGGGCAGTCTTAATTGTTCCCGCATGTCCTGGTAGTGACGGTAGATTTTTCGAAACATGGCAATCAACAGCGGAATGGCAACAGCCACCAACCAGGCTCCGTACAGGAATTTGGTTATGGCGATAATTGCCACCACGATGGCGGTGGTGACGGCGCCAATGCCGTTGATCAGTGCCCGGATCTGCCAGCCGGTGCCTTTCTCGCGCCGCCAGTGGATAACCATGCCCGTCTGGGCGATGGTGAAGGAAAGAAAGACGCCCAGGGCGTAAAGGGAAATCAGGTGCCCGGTATTGCCGTAATAGGCGATTATGAACATGGCTGCTATTATGGAAAGCAAAACGATACCGTTTGAAAAAACCAGGCGGTCGCCCCGTGCGGCCAGGTAACGCGGCATGTATCCGTCCCGGGCCAGCAGGGAAAGAAGCGGCGGCAGGCCGTTGTACGCAGTATTGGCGGCCAGATAGAGGATCAACATTGTGGTGATCTGGATGTAGTAGTAGCCCCAGGTATGGCCCATGACGGCGAATGCCAGCTGGGAAAGCATGGTTTGATTGGCCTGCGGGAGGAGGTGGTAGCGCATGTACAGGAAGGTTATGCCGCCGAACATCACTCCCAGGATCAGGGCCATGATATAAGTGGTCTGGCGGGCGTTTTCCACCTCCGGAGGTTGAAACATGGTCACACCGTTGGAAATGGCTTCTACTCCGGTCATGGAGCTGCAGCCACTGGCGAAAGCCCGTAAAATTGCAAAGAGTGCCAGCCCGTTCCATGCAAATTTCATCGAAGCGGGGGGTAAAACAGCCCCTTTCCCTGCCAGGGCCATACAGGTTCCCACAGCCACCAGGATTAGAATACCAAATATAAAAGCGTAGGTCGGAAAGACAAAGACTGTTGATGATTCCCGGACACCGCGCAGGTTTATCAACATGAGCAGGCCAAAGAGCACGCCCAGGTCGATGGCGGTGCGGTAGGGAACGAGCACCGGAAAAGCCGAAATAATGGCATCCGTACCTGAGGAAATGCTTACGGCCACGGTCAGGGTATAATCGATAAACAGGGAAGCTGCAGCAATAAGCGCAACGGTTTCACCCAGGTTCTTTTTGGCCACGGAGTATGAGCCGCCGCCACCCGGGTTGGCCCGGGCCACCTGGGCGTATGAGATGCTGACGATGACCAGCAAACAGAGAATGGCAACCGCAATGGGGCCTGTGAACCCGTATAAGGCGGCTCCAGCGGCCGTCAACACGGCAATGATCTGTTCCGGCCCGTAGGCCACCGAGGAAAGGGCGTCTGACGAAAAGATGGCTAGCGCCTTCCAAACGGGCAGTTTCTCCCGTACCAGACTCTGGTTGGGCAGCGGCGCACCTATTAACAACCTTTTTAAAGTCCTCAACATCTTTCCTCTTACCCCTCACTTTCACCCGCATACAGTCACCGCTTTCCACCTGCAAAACCGGCTCAAAGGTCCTGTGTTTCCTCTCCTGTTTGCAATATCACTCAACTCATTTTAGGGCTGCGTTCTCAAAGAGTCAAAAGCCGGGAAACAACCCGGTGCGGTTCGGGCTGAACGCGTATGCGGGAAAAAGAAAAATAGCTCCTCATCTCAACGGGGGACGTTATTTTTTAAATATTCTTGTCACCGGGCATTTCAACTGAGCCCCATGTATAAAGGGGCCCGACTTTTGGCAATCCTCTTTTTTAGGCTGCCTGATAGCAAAATCGTGGGATGGCAGAAGGAGAGGAGTATACATGGGCAGGTTAGTTAAAAAGCGTTTAAACACATGGACCGTCTTCCTGGCCGCAGGGGTTTTTCTGGCAGCGTGCCTGGTGCCCGGGAGGGTTCCTCTCATGGCCGCACCCGACGAGGCCATTCTCAGCGGTGTATCATACGGCGATATTTCCGGTGTGAGCAAGAGCCTGCCGGCCGGCGAGAGGTACGTGTATCATGTGCGGCCCGGTGATACCCTGGAGGCCATTGCCGGCCGTTTCGGCCTGCCGGTAACCGTCGTGCAGGAAGCAAACGGCATCCACGATGCTGACGTGATCGTGGAGGGGCAGGCACTGCAAATCCCCGGTGTGGTACACGTGCACACCGTCTTGCCCGGCGAAACTCTTTCGGATATTGCCCGGGACTACCAGGTGCCTGTGTCCCGGCTGGTGGACGCCAACGGTTTATGGAATCCGGACCGGCTCGTTCCGGGACAGCAGGTGGCCATTCCAGCCGGGGACGGGGACAACCAGTCTGCGGCAGCCGTGACAGCCGCCCTGCCGGTGAACCAGCTGCTCTGGCCCGTGGTGGGTTGGGTGAGCTCCCCCTTTGGCTGGCGGGACGGCCGGCCCCATGAGGGGGTGGACATCGCCGCGGGGGAGGGCGAACCCATCCGGGCGGTGCGTTCCGGCCGGGTGACCTTTGCCGGTCCCCGGGGTACCTATGGGAACGCGGTCATTATTGACCACGGCCACGGTCTGGAAACCCTCTACGCCCACGCCCAGAAGGTGCTGGTGGAACCGGGGCAGTGGGTGGAAGCCGGGGAGGTTATCGCCCTGGTGGGCAGCACCGGCCGTTCCACCGGCCCCCACCTGCACCTGGAGGTGCGTTTGAACGGCATACCCTATGACCCCCTGTTGTGCCTGACCCGCACCAGAGTATAAAGGCCCGCGCATAAAACGGGTCTTTGCCTTTTAAATGGGTGCGGGCCGGGCTTTGTCATTGACCTGCCCCGGCCCCGTTGCTTATAATGGTGGAGTAGCTTTTGGAACGCATATTACGGGGGTTTTAGCGTGTATCGCCTTGTTTACGCGGACGCCGGGGGCCGCTTTTACGATCATCCTGCCATAAGCGCTGTTGGACGGAGCGGGGACCGGTTTGTGGAGATAACCCCTTCCGATATGATGCCCCTGCCCCGGGGTGCTTCACTGGTCCTGATTCCGGGTGGGAGCCCCGTGGGACTCGACCGGCGGGGCAAATTTGTCCTGGTGAAAGAGGTTGAGGGGACTCCCGTCTTTGCCGTGGCCGCCCTTTTACCCCAGGGCTACACCCGCACCCTTTTGCCGGCGTACCGCAGGCCGGCGGGGGAGAAACCCCTCCCCCGCTTCGGTTATACGGCGGTGGCCTGGCATAAGGACGGGCTCTGGGTTGCCGCCCGGCAGACAGACAACCCCTACCGCTGGGATCCCGGCCATTACAACACGCCGGAACTCGGGCGTTTAATCTCCGAACACCTGGCCCGCCACCCCGGGAACCCGGTCCTGACCCGGCTGGCCCGTTGTGCCCGGGAGTACTCCTGCTTTACCGCCCAGAATATTTTTTACCGGCGCTGGGAGGGGGGAGTGCCCGTTTCCCCCCATTGCAATGCAGGCTGCCTGGGGTGTATATCCAGGCAGCCTGCCGGATGCTGTCCTTCCCCGCAGGACAGGATTCCGTCCACCCCTCCGCTGGAAGCGGTGGTGGAAGTTATGGAAGAGCACCTGGGCAGCGCTCCCGGGGCCATCATCAGTTTCGGCCAGGGGTGCGAGGGAGAGCCGCTGCTGGCTGCCGGTACCATCGCCGCAGCCGTTTCACGTGTGCGGCGTGTGGTATCCCGCGGGACTGTAAATGTAAATACGAATGCCGGCCATACTGCCGGCATGGTACAAATAATAGACAGCGGGGTTGACTCCATAAGGGTGAGTTTAATCAGCGCCAGGCCCGCGATTTACCGCGCCTACCACCGGCCCCGGAATTACGATCTGCGTGACGTACGCCGTTCCATCGTGCTGGCGCGTGAGGCGGGAGTCTTTGTTTCCCTGAACCTCCTGGTCCTGCCTGGCCTGACCGACCGCGAGGAGGAGATAAAAAGCCTCCTGGCCTTTATCCAGGAAACCGGGGTCCAGATGGTGCAGTTGCGCAACCTGAACATAGACCCGGATTACCTCTTCAGCCGCCTCCCCCCGGCCCGGGGAGAACTGGCCGGTATCGGAGGGCTCATCAGCCGGTTGGAGAAAGTGCCGGGCCTCCTGGTGGGGAACTTTACCCGGGAGGTGTAGCCGTGGCGTACCGGTTTTTACCTTCTTTTTTGGCCCGGTACATGGCCCGGTCGGCGGCCAGGATCAGCCCTTCATCGTCCCGGGCGTGGTCCGGGTAAACCGCCACCCCCAGGCTGATGGTCAGCCGTCCTCCCGGCTGCTTTTCACCGTAGAGGAAGGGATGCTTTTCCACCCTCTGGCGAAGTTTTTCGGCTACCGCAGTTGCTCCGGCCAGGTCCGTCTGGGGCAGCAGGATGATAAATTCCTCGCCTCCATAGCGGTAAACCGTATCCATCTCCCGGATGTTGGAGGTAAATAAGCGGGCCAGCTGCCGGAGAATTTCGTCCCCTGCCAGGTGCCCGTTGGTGTCGTTGTAGTTCTTGAAGAAGTCCACATCGGCCATGATTAAAGCCAGGGGGGTGCCGTAACGCCTGGCTCTGGAAAGCTCCCGCTGCAGGTCGAGGGCCAGCTGGCGCCGGTTGTACAGGCCGGTCAGGGGGTCCCGGGTGGCCTGCTGCAGCAGGGTGTCCATGAGCTGCTTGCGGCGGATCAGGGAATGTGTGCGTATCAGCAATTCCCTTTTATCCACCGGCTTGAGCAGGAAATCGTCAGCCCCGCATTCCAGACCGCGGATCCTTTCCTCCCGTCCCTGATGTGAAGTGATGAATACCACCGGTGTGTCCTTCAGGTCCGGGTTCTCCTTTAAAACGCGGCAGACTTCAAAGCCGTCCATGCCGGGCAGGATGACGTCCAGCAGGATGAGGTCGGGTTTCTGCTGCTCGGCTATGCGCAGCGCTTCCCTCCCGTCGGAGGCGGTAATTACTTCCATGCCTCCCCCGGTGAGGTATCCGGCCAGGATCTTGCGCTGCAGGGGGCTGTCCTCCACCAGGAGCACTCTGGCCACCCGCTTGGGTGCCAGGTGCTGGCCGGCGAGTTGCTTCTCCAGCTGGCGCAGGGTAACCATCGATTTCAGTCGCGCGGCCAGTTCCACCCTGTTGATGGGCTTGTGCAGCACCTCGTAAACCCTTGACCATGGGGATTCGGGCAGGCAGTCCTGGTGATTGGTGATCAGAATCACCGGCAGGGTGCCGCCCTGTCCCTGCAAAAAGATGGAAAGGTCGCTGCAATGCTGCTGTGGGCCGAAGGGTTCAAAGATGAGCACGTCCGACCAGCCCCGGCGGATGATCTCTACGGCTTCCTCCTCCCTGGTGGTGATGAGCAGGTTGAACAAATTGTAATCCAGCTGTGAAGCCACGGCCGAGACGGTTTCGCGGCTGCCGGACAGCAACAGTACCAGCGGGTGGATAACAGGTCCTAGCAAATTTAAAAAAACCTCCTGTAAGGGGGGATAAAAAGCCGGTGTTGTAAGAAAAACATTATACCACATAATTACCTTATCATGAAATATCTTTCAGTTCAAGCCCAACAATGCTTGCTTCACATCATTTGTTATGTTATACTAATAAAGTATGCATTAAGATGCGTTTCAGGTCTTAAGCGAGGTGATTTTTCCAATGAAGGAAGGCATCCACCCCAAATATGGGCCGGCGAGAGTAATCTGCGTCTGCGGCAACACCTTTGAAACCGGTTCGACCAAGAAGGAACTCAAGGTTGAAATTTGCTCCAAATGCCACCCCTTCTTCACCGGTTCCCAGAGGACTGTTGAGACAAGGGGGAGGGCGGACCGGTTCCGCAAAAAA
>NZ_JBNATZ010000105.1:0-8076 GCF_049701015.1 Desulfofundulus sp. | reverse complement strand
TTTGTTGGTAAAATCGGTGGGGTTAGAAAATTTCCTACAGTGTGTTGACTTTATCATCAACAATAGGGTGAGTGGTGGGCGGGGTCGATCAGTTCCCGGTACCTGGCCACCACCTGCTTGAAATCCTCCCACGTATCTTTTTTCAGGTTGGGGTTGCGCAGCAGGGCGGCCGGGTGGTAGGTGGGCATAATCCAGACCCCGTTTTTTTCCACCCAGCGCCCACGGTCCCGGGTAATGCGCCCCCGGGGGTCCAGGATGGCCTGCAGGGCGGTGGCTCCGAGCAGGACCATGATCCGGGGTTTCAAAATGCGCAGCTGGGCCTCCAGGTTGGGGCGGCAGGCCGCCCGTTCCTCCTCGGTGGGGACCCGGTTTCCGGGAGGCCGGCATTTCACGACGTTCAGTATGTACACATGCTCAAAACGCCCGAAGCCGCAGGCCGCCAGGATCCTGTCCAGCAACTGGCCGGCCTTTCCTACAAAAGGCCGGCCCAGGCGATCTTCATCGGCCCCCGGTCCCTCACCACAGAGCACCACCCGGGCCGCCGGGTTACCTTCGCCAAATACCACTCCCCGGCAGCCTGCCCGCAAACCGCAGCGGTTACATGTCTTTACCTTTTCCTCCAGCACACCCATATCATCAATCCCGGAGAGATCCCATTCAGGATCTCCAAACAGGCTTTCCTGCAACCAGAACAACCGTTTCACCCCGCATTTGAAAACAGCTTGAGAATTGATGCCAGCATTCAGCCGACACGCCGGGTAAAACATGCTATCGCTTTGCCGGTATTCAGGACCCTCTTCCGGCCAAGGAAAAGGGGCAGGTTGCACTGCCCCTCTCTCTAGTTTATTCTTCTTTTTCCATTTTTTCTAAAATAATCCGGTGATCGACCAGTGCCAGCTCAACAATCCGGGCCTTAATCATTTTACGCCGCCCGAAGATATCCTCGAGCAGAAGCCCGTCCTCCTGGGGTATCACCCGGTCCACATTTTCTAAAAAGAGCTCTTCCCTGCCATCTTTACGCAGGTAAGCATTTGCTTCACACATGCGTTTCACCACCTTTTCTCATAAACGATTATAGCCCCGCCTTCCAGCACGTGTCAACGGCAAAATATGTCCGCCCTTGAGACAGCATGGCCGGAGACTCAACCCCTGATACGCCTCCAGAAGTCCTGCCACCAGCGACCCAGCGGGCCCGCGGTGGAGAGGTCCATCGCTTCTTCCTCGCCGCCGTCGGGAACGGGTACAAAACCAAAAGGCCGGCCCGGGGCCCGGAAGACCACCTCCCGGCGAAAGACCTGCTCCGGGCCGTGCAGGAACTGCACTTCCACCGGTCCCCAGAGGTCGGCCAGCACCATTTCCAGCTCGGGGCGGGAATTTACCGGGTGCTGGTTCAGGAACAGCACCACATCCCCCGACCGGATCCCTGCACGCCAGGCCGTACTGTCGGGAACGACATCCAGCACCCCCACCCCCCGTGATGGCGGTACGAAAAGGGGCCGACCCCGGAACTCCATCTTCTTCCCGATATAGATGACCATTTCGTGACCCAGTGGGGAAAAGACCGCAGCCACAAAAGCCAGAATACGGACGTACTGGCACAGCACCGCCAGCAGGAGCAGGCAGAGGCTGTAAACACCCAGGAAAAGGGCTGAAAGGCGGCTCTTTTCCCCCGGAGTCCGGGAAATGGCCAGGTCCCCGTAACCCAGGCCCGCCACGACCGGGATGAGGGTATAAACCAGGTTGGCCGCGTCACCGCTCACTCCCGGTTTGAGCAGCGGCCACCACTCCGGCATGGCCACCCCCTGCTGAACCACTGCCGGTCCTAGCACAGCCAGGGCGACAATGGGAATGGGCCAGAAGCGCTGCAGAGTAAAGCCACCGATCACCCGTCCGCCCGGCGATTTAAAGTAAACAGGTACCGCGCCCAGGTGGCCGCTGGTGAGGATCAGAGCGCTTTCCACCAGGTGCAGGACAGCCACCAGGGCCAGTACCTGGGCGATGTGTATTTCCGGAAAGCCGAAGAGGAGGTTGCTGAGCGACAGCACCCCTCCGGCGTAGGCAAAACAAAGAAAGCGGGCATTGATCAGCATTAATAAAATGGCTACCGGCCAGAGATAAACCAGTCCGGAGCCCGAAAGAGAGAGCCCGATCAGAACCATGAGGAAACTGCCGAGGAAGCCGCCCAGAAAACCGTACCCCGTCGCAGCCAGAGTGTCGCGCCACACCCCGTTGGTAACCGGCAGGCCGAAAAACTCCCTCCTGGCGGCGGCCATGCGCCGGTACTGGAGGGCCACCAGCAGTACGACCACCCAGAACATGGGGTCGAAAAGCGCCCTGACCAGGGTTAGGACGACAGCCGGTAATACCTGGCTAAATGGGAACATTTTTTCACCACTCTTTCCCCGTCATGCCGCACCGGCCATCCTGTTCTCCAGGATTTCAATGGCCCGTTCCAGTTGCAGGTCGACTCCCGCCTGGGGATCCTGTTCCACCGTTACATCAGGTACGATGCCTTTTTTATGGATGTCATGGCGCAAGGGGGTCAGGTAACGGGCCGTGGTTAATTTCAAGCCGGCACCGTTCTCCAGGTCGAAGACCGTCTGCACAATGCCCTTGCCGAAAGTTTTCTCACCCACCAGGATGCCCGCCTTCGTATCTTTGACGGCTCCGGCCAGAATCTCCGCAGCACTGGCACTGCCCCGGTTAATGAGCACCACCAGAGGCAGGTTGAGGTTCCTGCCCTCGGAAGTATAAGTTTCCTCCCGCCCAGAGCGGTACTGGATGTAAACAACCGGCCCTCTGGGAATGAAGTAGTTGGCCACCTTTACTGCCGAGCGCAGCTCTCCCCCCGGATTATTGCGCAGGTCCAGGATAACGGCCCGCATCCCTTCTTTTTTCAAACGTGAAATGGTGGCACCCAGCTCTTCCGGCGTTTTTTCGGTAAACTGGCTCAGTGAAATATAGCCGATCCCCTTGCCCGGTATCATCCTCCCCTCCACGGTAGGCACGCTGATCTCCTCCCGGACCAGCTTTACGTCCCAGGGCTGGGGTACTCCCTGGCGGGCGATGGTCAGTTTGACCTCCGTACCCACCGGCCCCCGCATCATGCTGACAGCCGTATCCAGGTCGATCCCCCGGGCATCACGGTCATCGATCCTCAGAATGACATCTCCCGGTTTTATCCCCGCCCTGTAAGCCGGCGTCCCCTGGTAGGAACGTACCACCGTGAGGCGCTCCTCCTTAATGCCCACCAGAATGCCCAGGCCCCCGAAAGTACCCCGGATCTGCTCCTGTAAGCGGGCATATTCCCCGGGGTCCAGGTAAACAGAATAAGGGTCGTTCAGAGACTTCACCAGGCCGCGAATGGCTCCGTCAACAAGCGTAGTGGTATTCACCGGTTCCAGGTACCTGGTGCGGACCAGGTGAATAACCTGGAGCAGGGTCCCCAGGTGCTGATAGTTGCTGACCAGCATCCCACCAAGAACCACGACAATCAAAAAAACCGCTAAGACCAAGGCGGCCAGCCAGCGGGTGCACCTGTTCCCCGTCCGGCGGCAATTCGACATATCCACCCTCACACCCACCTGCCTTATCTTTCCTGTACACAGGTATTATACTACAACAACGCCGGCGTAATTACAACAGTTGCCGGTCAAATGGACCGGAAGGGCTCAAACCCGGAAAAAAATATAACCGGCCCCGGAGGAGCCGGAACGCTACCGGGCGCGTTCAGCCGCATTCACTGCCCGTTTATATCGACCCGACACTTACAGGTAACCCATGGGATCCACCGGGTTACCGTTGATCATAACGCCAAAGTGCAGGTGGGGGCCGGTGGACATGCCCGTGCTGCCCACCCGGGCAATGACCTGCCCCTTGTTCACCTCCTGGCCGACAGAAACCAGCTCGGCCGAAAGGTGGGCGTAAATGGTGGTTACCCCACCGCCGTGGTCCAGCATGACCACGTTGCCGTAGCCGCTCATATAGCCGGCGTAAATGACCGTCCCATCCTGGGCCGCCACTACCGGCGTGCCGGTGGGAGCCGGGATGTCAATACCGGCATGCATGCGCACATAGCCCAGAATGGGGTGCCGGCGGGCACCGAAGCCCGAGGATATGGATGAATAACCGGGCACCGGCCAGGTCATGACACCGCTACCGCGGCGCGCCGAAGGGTGACTGCGGGCCCTTTGCAGGGCGATCTGCCGCAAAATTTCCTGCTCCTGGGCTTTCAACCTGTCCGCTTCCTCTTCGTGGCGGCTCAATTCCTCCTGTGCCCGGGCCAGCAGCACCTTTTGTTCCCTCTGCTGCTCGGCCAGCTGCTGCCGGGCAGCCTGTTGCTGGCGCATCAGAGCGACAATCCGGTCGCGCTGCTCTTCCAGCCGGACCTTTTTTTCAGCCACTTCCTGGCGACGGGCGGTAAAATCATCCACTATGGCTGCATCCCGGGCCACTACCCGTTTCAAGAGCTCGTAACGGCTGACAAAGTCATTGAAATCCCGGGAAGCCAGCAGGACTTCCAGGTAGTCGATTTCCCCCCACTGGTAAATTTCCCGCAGGCGCTGTTTCATCACCCGGCGGCTTTCTTCCAGCTTTGCTTCCGCTTCGGCCAGTTCCCGCCGTGCACGGTCAACCTCACGCAGGGCTACCTGCAGGTTGGAATCCAGTTCCCGGATACTCTGTTCGCAAGCCATGATGGACCGCTCCGAATCAGCCACCTGCTCGGCATAGCTCTGCACCACCTGCTTTGACTCGCGCACCTTTTGCTGTTCGTGGAAGAGCTTTTGCCTGGTCTCCTTTAGTTTTTCCTGCAAGCCGGCCCCCTGGGCCATGCCGGCCCCGGACAGGGCCAGCACCAGGCCCAGGACCACGACGGTCCTGCCGGTAAGGACTCTCAAAAACCATCTCCCCCCAAAACTAAACATGTAAAAACCTGTGAATGGAAATGGTACTGCCCAGAGCACCGATAAACAGTCCCAGCCCCACCATACTCCCCAGCAGGCTGTAAAGCACCTGCCCCCCGGAAACCAGGGGCACAAAAGGCATGACCCGGGCCAGATTTTCCACCAGCGATACATACCCGGCGTAAACCAGAGCTGCCGCCAGCAGGGACCCCAGCAGACCGAGGACCATCCCCTCGATTAAAAAGGGGAAACGCACAAACCAGTTGGTGGCCCCCAGATACTTCATAATCCCGATCTCCCGCCGGCGGGCAAATACCGACAGGCGGATGGTGGTGGAAATTAAGAATACCGCGGCCGCACCTACCAGGAGCACGGCTCCCAATCCCGCCAGCCGCACCCAGTGCGTCACCACCACCAATCTTTCCACCACACCCTGCCCGTAGCGCACATCCTCAACCCCGTCCAGGGAGGCAACCTTCCCGGCCACTTCCACCACCTGGCCCGCCTGCCGGGTTTTAATCCGGAAGGTATCGGGCAGCGGGTTGTCCCCCTCCAGGCCGTCCAGAATTTCTTTGCGCGGGCCGAAGCTGCGGCGCATTTCCTCAAGGGCCTGTTCTTTGGAAATAAACCGGACCTGTACCACACCTGGAAGCAGGCGTATTTTTTCGTTCAACTCGCGGATTTCATCATCTTTGAGACCATCCTTCAAAAAAGCGCTGATCTCCAGACTGGACTCCAGGTGGTCCGCAAGCCGGTCCGTGTTCACCACGAGCAGCAGGGAACAGCCCAGAATGAGCAGTGAAATGGCTACCGTCCCCACGGCGGCCAGGGAAAGCCAGCTGTTCCGGATGATAGACAAAAATGCCTCCCGGAAATAGTAGACGAGGGTTCTAATCTTCATTGCTGTACCCTCCGCCTTCCTCGTCCCGCACAATGCGGCCGGACTCCAGGGCCACCACCCTTTTTCTCAAGGCATCCACAATATCCCGGGCGTGCGTAACCATAAGGATGGTGGTACCGCTGCTGTTGATTTTCTGAAACAGTTCCATCAGCTCCCAGGAGGTTTCCGGGTCCAGGTTCCCGGTAGGCTCATCGGCAATAAGCAGTACGGGGTTGTTCACAATGGCCCGGGCGATACCCACCCGCTGCTGTTCCCCTCCGGAAAGCTGGGCGGGCAGAACGCCGGACTTGCCCTCCAGCCCCACAAGCTTCAGTACCTCCGGAACCCTTTTTTTGATCTCCCGGGAAGAGGCACCGGTAACCTCCAGGGCAAAGGCCACGTTCTCAAACACTGTCTTCCGGGGCAGCAAACGAAAATCCTGAAACACCATCCCTATCTTGCGGCGCAGGTAGGGTACCTCCCGGGAACGGAGGCGGGCCACGTTCTTGCCGTTGAACAGGACCTGCCCCCGGGTGGGCAGTTCTTCCCGGAAAATCAGCTTGGTCAGCGTGGACTTACCCGCCCCGCTGGGACCCACGATAAAGAGGAACTCACCCTTTTTGACATGCAGGTTCACATTATCCAGGGCTTTAACCCCGTTGGGGTAGATTTTCGTCACACCATAGAAACGTATCATCATCCCACCTCGGTTGCGTCGGGAACAATATGGTCAGCAAACATCCCACAGCGATTTTTTTGTATACATTTCGACAGGTCCTCCAGAAATCCTCTTGAAAATCCAAAAAAAAGCAGACAACCCCTCCCGAAAGAGAGGGGTGTCGAAAGATTAAGATCAACTTGTTTATTTACCTTGCTTGCCGCCCCTTGACTGCCTCCCGCACTCTGGCCGCCAGGTGTCCGGCCGTAAGTCCGTATTTTTCAAGCAACTCCCCGGGCTTACCCGACTCGCCAAAAACATCGGGGACGCCCACCCGGTAGACGGGCACGGGATAGCTCTCGCAGACGGCTTCCGCCACGGCCCCGCCCAGCCCGCCGATGATGGAATGCTCCTCAGCGGTCACGATAATTCCCGTCTCGCGGGCCGCCGCAATCACCGCCTCCTCATCCAGCGGCTTGATGGTATGCATGTCGAGCACCCGCACGCTTATACCCTCCTGCTCCAGCAGGCCGGCAGCTTCAAGGGCGGTAGCGACCATAATCCCCGTAGCGATAATGGTGGCATCGCCACCTTCCCGCATCGTTACCGCCCGGCCGGGCTCGAAATGAAAATTGTCACCGTGCAGGACGGGTACCCCGGGCCGCCCCAGGCGGATGTAAACCGGGCCCCGGATATCCACCGCCGCCCGTACGGCCGCCCGGGTCTCCACCGCATCGGCGGGTACAAATACGGTCATGTTGGGCAGGGAGCGCATCAGCGCGATGTCCTCCACCGACTGGTGGGAGCCCCCGTCCTCCCCCACCGTAATGCCGGCGTGACTGGCGGCAATCTTGACATTGAGCCGCGAGTAAGCCACGCTGTTGCGAATTATTTCAAAGGCCCGTCCGGTGGCGAAAATAGCAAAGGTACTGCAGAATGGAATCTTCCCGGCAGCAGCCAGGCCAGCAGCCGTGCCAATCATGTTTTGTTCAGCTATGCCCATATCGAAAAAGCGTTCCGGGAAGTGTTTGGCGAATTCAATGGTTTTGGTGGATTTGGCCAGGTCCGCGTCCAGCACCACCACGTCGGGGTTCTCCCGTCCCAGCTCTACGAGAGCCTCCCCGTAGGCATCCCGGGTCGCAATCTTCTTCATAAATCAACCCCCCCTTTTCAAGCCAGCTCGGCCAGTGCCCGTTCCACTTCTCCGGGTTTGGGGGCCACACCGTGCCACTCCACCATGTTCTCCATAAAGGATACCCCCTTACCCTTTACCGTGCGGGCCACGATCATCTGCGGTTTGCCGCGCACAGCCCTGGCCTTTTCCACAGCCCGCAGGATTTCTTCCATGCTGTGACCGTCGACAACCTGCACGTCCCAACCAAAGGCACGCCATTTTTCGGCTACCGGGTCCACGGACATCACCTTCGCAACGGGGCCGTCAATTTGCAGGCCGTTGTAATCCAGAAAGGCCGTCACGTTGTCCAGCCGGTAGTGTGCGGCAGCCATGGCCGCCTCCCAGACCATACCCTCCTGGATCTCTCCGTCGCCCAAAAGGACGTAAACACGGTAGTCCCGGCCGTCCAGCCTGGCCGCCAGGGCCATGCCATAGCCACCGGCGGTGCGGGAATACGCTT
>NZ_JBNATZ010000104.1:0-8106 GCF_049701015.1 Desulfofundulus sp. | reverse complement strand
GGCGCTTCACCTCCTGCCGGAGGAGGTGGACCTGCCACCCCGTCCAACAACGGCAGTCAACCACCCCCGCAGAGCGGTCCTCTGGAGGCACCCCGTGAAAACAAACAGGTTCAGTGATGCGGTGTGCGTCCCGGCGGAGATGCTTTTTCAGGAGCAAATTCCTGTTTATGTCCCGGGTTTTTGACATGCCCGGGTAAATTTTTATGGTCGTGGATTAGCAGGATTTGGTTGCGTCCTGTAGAATTTAAATCAGCACTGGGGGGAGTGACTTTGAGCAGGGAGAAAGAGAACCCGCAGCACCGGTGGCTCTCCTGCACCGGTGAACAGGTGGATGATAACACAATTTTAATTCAGCGTACTCTGCGTTCCGGCCAGAAGATCCATTACGACGGCAACATCGTAATTATTGGCGATATCAACCCGGGGGCGGAGGTGGTAGCTACGGGTAACATCATCGTAATGGGTGCCGTGCGGGGAGTGGTACATGCCGGTGCCGGTGGGAATGAAAAGGCCATGGTACTTGCTTTCCGCCTGGAACCCACCCAGCTCCGTATTGCCGGTCACATTACGCGCCCCCCCGATGAGCAGAGCTCAAGACCTGAACGGCCTGAAGTAGCCCGGATAAAGAACGGGTTGGTGACGATCGAAATTTTTAATGGGGAACGCCAGGGATAAAATGGGAAATTGCGAAAAGAGGAGGCTCTTATATGGGTGAAGTTATCGTGGTCACCTCCGGTAAAGGGGGGGTTGGTAAAACCACCACCACGGCCAACCTGGGGGCGGGCCTGGCTGCCCACGGGCACCGGGTGGTACTGGTGGATGCCGATATCGGGTTGCGCAACCTGGACGTGGTCCTGGGGCTTGAAAACCGTATCGTTTACGATATAACCGATGTTACCGGGGGGCACTGCCGTCTCCGGCAGGCTCTGATCAAAGATAAGCGTTTCGAGGGGCTTTTTCTGCTGCCCGCCGCCCAGACCAAAGATAAAACAGCGGTAAGTCCCGATCAGATGAAGGCCCTGTGCGAGGAACTCAGGCAGGAATTTGATTACGTCATCATCGACTGCCCGGCAGGCATCGAGCAGGGGTTTCGTAATGCTATCGCCGGTGCGGATAAGGCCATTGTCGTGACTACCCCCGAGGTGGCCGCGGTACGTGATGCGGACCGGATCATCGGGCTACTGGAGGCGGCTGAACTGCGGGACCCCAGGCTGATTATCAACCGTATCCGCCCGCGCATGGTGCGGCACGGGGATATGATGAGCATTGAGGATATTATCGACATCCTGGCGATCGACCTTTTGGGAGTGGTGCCGGAAGACGAGATGGTGGTGATCAGCACCAACCGGGGAGAACCCGTGGTTCAGGATGAACGTTCCCGCTCGGGACAGGCTTACCGCAACATCGTCCGGAGGATTAAGGGAGAAGCAGTACCGATGATGAACCTGGACGAAGGCGGTTTTGTGTCCCGCTTTTTGCGGCGGATGATCGGTTTATCCTAATCTACTGGTAAGGGGGGTTGGCCTTGCTCGAGTTTTTAAACCGCATGTTCGGGCGGGAAGCAGGTGGGAGTAAAAATGTGGCCAAGGAGAGGTTACGCCTGGTGCTCGTGCACGACCGGGCCAGTGTTTCACCCCAGCTCCTGCAAACATTGAAAACGGAATTGATTCAGGTTATCGAGAAGTACATGGATATTGACCAGGATTCACTCGAGATCAACCTGGACAGCAATGAAACCCAGGTGGCCCTGGTGGCCAGCATTCCTGTGAGGGGTATGAAACGCACGGCGAGACACCTGGCATCGGGCATTTGAAACCGCATAAATCGACAAGCGTGACCCTGTGGTAATTTGGCATTACCCCGGGGCTTTTTTTGTGCCCGGAGGTGGTATATAATTAAACCTGTAGTTTTGGGGCCATTGAAAGAATGGTGATGTAACTTGTTCGGTCAACGGTTTGTACGCAGCCTTGATCATGTCCTTCTCTTAGCGGCCGGCCTGTTGATCCTGTTCAGCCTGGTGGCTATTGGCAGCGCCACGCTGGAATTTACCGATGAATCGTACAGCCGGCTGAAAGATCTTTTTTTTATCGTGAAACTGTTCCACCTGGATTATACCTACGTTGTCAGACAACTGGCATGGATTATCATCGGCTTGCTGTTTATGGCGGCGATTATGTATATACCATACGAAGATATTTGTAAACATGCCCGGGGACTTTATATACTGAACCTGATTATGCTGGGCGCAGTCATTTTTATCGGGCGGGAAGCTCTGGGTGCGCAGCGCTGGATCAGCATCGGGCCCTTCAGTTTTCAGCCTTCCGAGTTTTCCAAGCTGATCATGATCATCACCCTGGCCAGCTTCCTGTCCGCCCGGGAAGGCCGCTTGAATCGCCTGCGGGACCTCCTGCCCTGCTTTATGTACGTGGGGCTCCCCACTCTCCTGATCCTGAAGCAGCCGGACCTCGGCACTTCACTGGTGTTTGTGGCCGTCATGTTCGGCATGCTTTTCCTGGCCGGGGCCAGGCCGGGTCTGCTCCTGGTCCTTATAGGAACGGGCCTGACCCTTATGATTGGCCTGTTTGTCCTGCATGCGCACCTGCACAACACCGACGTCAACCTGGAAAAACAGCTGCTGGCCCTGGAACAGCAAAAAAAGACGGCCGTTTCTGAAACTGCCAGGCAGGAGCTGGAAAAGAAATATCAGCAGGTGGAGAAAGATTACCAGAAAGCTCACCGCCGGCATGAGTCTTTCCACCGGCACATCCTCAAAGAATACCAGGTCACCCGCCTGACCGTTTTTTTAGATCCCCAGAGTGACCTGCTGGGAGCGGGCTACCACGTGTGGCAGTCGCTCATTGCTATCGGTTCCGGGGGATTTCTGGGCAAAGGATTGCTCGGAGGCACCCAGAGCCACCTGACCTTTCTGCCCATCCGCCATACCGACTTCATTTTCTCGGTTGTAGGTGAAGAGTTTGGGTTTGTGGGGGCGGTGACGCTCCTGGGTCTGTACCTGCTCCTCCTGTACCGGGGGGTTAAAATTGCATCCCAGGCCAGGGACCTGCAGGGAGCGCTCCTGGCCGGCGGAGTGGTCTGTATGTTTGCCTTTCACGTCTTTATCAATATTGGCATGACAGCGGGGATTATGCCAGTGACAGGTATTCCTCTCCCCCTTTTCAGTTACGGGGGTAGCAATATAATCATGAACCTGTCTGCGCTGGGGCTTTTGCTGAACGTTTACATGAGGCGCAAGAAAATCCTGTTTTAGATGGTGAAATCTGGTTCATTGAGGGCCGTATACATTGCCCTGGTCCAGCGAGCCTTTCGGGTTACCAGTGCTCCCCTTGCATAAGCGACGGCTGCTTCCCTTACACTGCCGCTGGCACCCGTGATCACTTTTAACCCGTGCTGCTGGAGTGTTTGGATGGCTCTCAACCCTGCGCTGCCCAGAATTAATGTGTCCACGCCTTCCTGCACCAAAAGTTTTGCCAGCTCTTCGTAGTTGTGCTGGAAAGGCGCGGTTGATAACACCTTGTGGCCTTTAATTTCTCGGTCTGATATATCGAAAATTATAAATTCCTTGCTCCTCCCGAAATACTGTTTAACAAAACCGCTATCGTTTGGAATAGCCACTTTCATATCTTTTCCCTCCTTTTGCCAAATCTTGTAGAACATATGGTTGTGCAGAGTAAATACAACCTTTGCATTCTCAAGGGGCGGGTTACCCGGTCTACAGGACACGCAAAAAAAAGACCAGGAGTGGTGAACAGCCCTGTGAAAGATAAAGCGATTAGGAAACCTTCCTTATTGCATAAAGGGGAATTGCATTGTGCAATGGGGAGGGGGTTTAACACTTTGTAAATTGCAATATCCCTCTCATTCCAGGAAGACTATAAAACTGGACCGTTGTACGGGGATCTTGACAAATCGCTGGAAATCATAAACCTTTCCCGTACCACCGGGACTGGCAGGCCTATTTTGCCGTTTCCAACCTTACCGGGTGTACTGAAGAACTTTTGCTTACCGACTTGCTGGCCGCAAAACAAACCTGCCGCATTTTCAACATCTTGACGTGGTAATTTCAAGGGATGCTAAACTTGAATTTGGCCAGGGAAATATACCTGTAAAAAATTTTAGTTATCAAGACACCTGGACAGAAGATCTCTTGGAGATGGGGGTTGACAGGAAAGCTAAAAGCAATATATGATAGTAGTGATAATGATTATCATTATACAATAAGAACGATAATGAATATCATTAACATTTAAAAGGGGGGTTGGGGAGATGCATGAAACAAGCGGTATTAAACTGCTTGGGGAACTGGCTCAGGGGACAAAGTGTCGGGTCGCGCGGATTAATGCTCAAGGTGACTTGCGCAGGCGCATCCTGGCCATGGGGTTGGTGCCCGGCGTGGAAATTACTGTTCAAGGCAGGGCGCCGCTGGGCGACCCGATAGAGATCATTGTTCGAGGTTTCCGGTTGACTTTGCGAAAAGAAGAGGCAAACGGAGTGGCGGTGGAAGTCTTTTAAAGTTTAGAGCTTGAGATCAGGGAGTGCTTGTGGATGAAACACTGGGGTTTATGAACCAGGGGGAGAGCGGTGTGGTCCGTGATATTGCGGGCGGCGTTTCATTGCGTGAGAAATTGACCGCTCTCGGTCTTGTGCGTGGAAAGGTTGTCCATATGGTTCAAAACAACGGTATCGGACCGGTAATTGTAGCCCTGGGGGAAGGACGTCTGGCTTTGGGGCGAGGGATGGCCCAGAGGATTTTTGTTGATGAGATTGCATTTAAGGAGGAGTAAGTCACATGGAAGTTGCGCCCGAATTAAAACCCGCGGGCATTGTTATCGCCCTGGCAGGTAATCCGAATTCCGGGAAGACCAGTATTTTTAATAACCTGACCGGTGCCCGCCAGCATGTGGGGAACTGGCCGGGGGTAACGGTAGAAAAGAAAGAAGGCCGGCTGATTTACGAAGGGGTTTCGCATCGGGTGGTGGACCTGCCGGGTATATACAGCGTGGGAGCTGTTTCGGAGGATGAAATAATTGCGCGGAATTATATTTTAAAAGAAAAACCGGATGTGATTATTAACGTTATTGATGCCTCAAATATTGAACGTAATCTTTATTTAACTATTCAGTTATTAGAGATGGGCGCCAATGTAGTGCTCGCCCTGAATATGATGGATGAGGCTGAAAGCCGCCACATATCTATTGATGTTGCCAGGCTTTCTGAAATACTCGGTATTTCGATAGTACCTACGGTGGCCACCAAAAAACAGGGCATGAAGGAACTGCTAACCTGTGCCTTTAATGCTGCCAGAAATCCAAAACAGCAGCCGCTTAAAATTACCTACCAGCGAGAAGTTGAAGAAGAATTGGCCTCTCTGGAGACCATTATTGCCAGTCATGCAGGCCTGATGAGGGATTACCCTTTACGTTGGCTGGCTATAAAGTTGCTTGAAGAAGATGATCGGTTTGTAGAAGAGATACGCAAGTATCCCGGTAGCACTGACCTGCTGGCTCGCCGCGAAAAAAGTGTTCGCAGGTTACGGGAATTAACCGGTGAGGAACCGGAGATCCTTCTGGCCGACCAGCGTTATGGTTTTATTGGCGGGCTGGTTAGAGAAACCGTAAAAAGACATACCCGTGTTGAACAAAGATTATCTCTTTCAGATAAAATTGACCGGATTGTAACTAATCGTTATCTCGGACTCCCCATTTTTCTGTTTTCCATGTGGGCTGTTTTTCAATTCACTTTCAAGCTGGGAAACCCCATGGTGGACTGGATCGAGACCTTTTTTCAATGGCTGGGGGAGGTGGTGGGTAAAGGTTTATCTGCCGTGGGGGCCCCTCAGATTGTTAATTCCCTGGTTGTAGACGGTATTATTGGCGGCGTAGGTGCGGTGCTGGTTTTTGTCCCCTTGATTTTTTTGCTCTTCCTGGCCATCTCTTTTCTCGAAGATAGCGGTTACATGGCCAGGGCGGCCTATATCATGGACCGTTTTATGCATGCCCTGGGGCTGCACGGGAAATCCTTTATGCCCATGCTGATTGGTTTTGGGTGCAACGTACCGGCGATTCTGGCTACCCGCACCCTGGAAAATAAGCGGGACAGGCTGATAACAATTCTAATCAACCCCCTGATGTCCTGCACAGCCCGTCTTCCTATCTATGTGCTCTTTGCCGGGGCCTTCTTTGGTGCCCGGCAGGGCCTGGTAGTTTTTTCAATCTACCTTTTGGGTATTTTGCTGGCCATCATCATGGGCAAAGTCTTTCAAACTTTTCTCTTCAAAGGCGAGGCTGCTCCCTTTGTCATGGAGCTTCCACCGTACCGCATGCCCACTTTGCGGGGAACACTGATTCATATGTGGGACCGGGGTAGTGCCTTCCTGCGTAAGGCCGGTACCATCATCTTCGGCGTGGTGGTCCTGATCTGGCTCCTTTCTGTGCTGCCCTGGGGCGTGGAACCCGCCAGCAGGGAAAGTCTAATCGGCAGACTGGGTGCTATTTTTGCCCCCGTTTTAGCCCCTGCTGGATTTGGTACCTGGGAAGCTGCCTCTGCCCTGCTCTTCGGCCTCCTGGCCAAAGAGGTAGTGGTCAGTACTCTTGGTGTCATTTACGGTGTGGGCGAGGAAGCTAAAAGTTTGATCCCCATCATCCAGCAGCACTGGACTCCTCTTTCGGCGTATGCCTTTATGGCTATGTGCTTGATTTACATTCCCTGCGCGGCGACCATCGGCGCCATCAAAAGGGAAACCAACTCCTGGAAGTGGACGGCTTTTGCCATCGGTTACAGCCTCGTCCTGGGATGGCTGGTGGCAGTGATTATCTACCAGGTTGGCCATTTATTAGGATTGAGCTGAATATCCGGTTTTCCGATTTATAGCTGCATGTCTTCATCTTAGCTCCAGTCGTTCATCCCGGCTCGACCAGTCCATCAGGAAGGCCGGGATTTTATATAACACTAAAATGAGAATGATATCCATTACCATCGAAAAGGTATGGATATCTTACACCAATTGCATTTGTGGGGTTATGGGCGACAAAAGTTGGGACGAGGACAGCTAAAAGGGGGATTGAACTATGAGCGTATTTATTGTTGGTGGCGACCGGCTCGGGAAAATCCCACATAACCTTTTTCGATTGGGGTTCGATGGGGTTTACCATTTCAGAGGGCGGAAAAATACTGCTGCAGGTAAGTTGAACATACCAAAAGAGGCCGGCCTGGTCATCGTCTTAACAGACTACGTTAGTCATACCATTGCTACTTTAATCAAAGAAGAAGCCAGGAAGAAAAATATTCCGGTAGTATATGCGAAGCGAACCTGGGGCCATATACACCGGAAACTTGGGCTGAACCAGGTGGTAACGGAAAATGTTAAACTTTAGACCTCGTATGGATTACTTGCTGCATGATGCCGTAGAATGCCTTGTAAGTGCCCTGGAGGCCCGGGATCCCTATTCCTGCGGGCATTCCCGGCGGGTGGCGGACATGGCGGTGGCTCTCGCCCGGCTGGTTGGCTTGAAGGGCGGGGAACTGGAAATGGTACATATTGCGGCCCATTTGCACGATATAGGCAAAATCGGCATTCCGGATCAAATTTTACGCAAGCCGGGCCGGCTCTTACCTCACGAATATGCCATAATCCAGCGCCATCCGGAAATCGGTTATAATATTTTAGCCAAATCGCGACAATTGAAAAGGATTGCTGTAATAGTCCTGCACCACCACGAGCGCTGGGACGGGAAAGGTTATCCCCGCGGATTAAAAGGGGAGGCCATTCCCCTTGGCTCCCGAATTATTGCGCTGTGCGATGCAGTGGACGCTATGACTTCGGAACGCCCTTACCGCCCGCCACTGAGCTGGCAGCAGTGCTGGCAGGAGGTTCTGGCCGGCAAAGCCAGGCAGTTTGACCCCGTGCTCGTGGAAGCGGCAGAACGGTTGGGTTGGGTGCCAGGCACTTAACTTATTAACTTATTATTGACATTTCTCTTTAATAACCTTAAAATGGTTTTAAGCAATGGTTAAAAACTTTTAGAAGCTTTAAACCGTCACGGAGACGGGGTCGGAACGGACAAGCTGGACCTTTGCAAATAGAAAGCC
>NZ_JBNATZ010000103.1:4300-8255 GCF_049701015.1 Desulfofundulus sp. | reverse complement strand
ACTGCACGAAGGGAAGTCTTTGCCACCCAGCCCCCACTTACCCAGGCAAGCACCTTTCTCTCCGGCCAGTTCCTGTAACCGGTGGCAGTGTTCGGGGCTGCCCGTAGCCAACAACAGGGCGGCACCGTAAGCCTGCAGGCCGGCCACGTGCAGTTCCACCGGCACCCCCCACCAGGTCTGGACCCTTATCCTTTCACTCTCCCGTGCCAGCACTTCCTTGACCCGGCGATATGACGCCAGAGCGTCAAGCAAAGGCTCCGGGTCTTCAGCCGCGGCTACCAGCAAGATCTCATCAACCGTTTCCCGCCAGCGACGGACCCCTCCCGCCACCGCCACTTTATAAGTACCGGGAGTATCCTGAATATACGAAGCGATTTCTACAGCTATTTCCCGAGCCAGAGGCAACAGGATGCGACCCTGCCGGCTGCGTACCAGCTCAATGCTGCGGAGGATTTCCTGCTCGGTTTTAACCCCCATCCCTCTAAGGGCCCGCACTTTCTTCTCCCGGGCCGCCTCTTCCAGCTCTGCCAGAGAGGTGATCCCCAGCTGTTCGTGTAAAAACCGCGCCCGCTTCGGCCCAATCCCCGGCAGGGCCATAACTTCAAGAATTCCCGGAGGCCATTTCCGGCGGAGTTCCTCCAGTTTTTTCATCTTCCCGGTCGTAATGAGCTCACCAATTTTAGCCATAATATTTTTACCGATACCGGGGACTTTGACCAGAGTACCCCGCCGGTACAACTCCACAACTGGTTCTTCAAGGCCTGCTATCGCTCTGGCCGCCTGCCGGTAGGCCCGGATTTTGAAAAAGTCGTCGCCCTCAAATTCCAGAAGATCCGCCAGTTCCCGAAAAGCCCAGGATATTTCCATATTCTGCATGACCACATACTCCTTAGACAACAAGCGGCTGTTATCCCTATCCTGACATATTTACCATACGAGGGGGATTTCCCTTCCTGCAAACTACAATTAGTTTAAACTCAACCCCGTAAAAGCTTACGCCGTGGCAACTTATTTCCTCAATAAAAATCCGCCTGCCATATATTGAGTGGCAGACGGCCCAACCGGAACATAAACTCTACTTTGCTTTTCTGTCCACCTCCAGAAGTTCGGCCAGCTCGTCGTACTCCTTCTGCAGCTTCATCAGTTCATCGGCGATGTTCAAAGCAGTGAGCAAGGCCGCTTTGGACAACCCCAGACGAGGGTTGCGGGTGACTGTTTGACGTATTTTCTTATTAACATACTGGGCCAGCATACGCAGATATTCCTCCGGTTCCTCGCCTTTCAAAGTATAATACTCACCAAAAATCTCCACCTCAACCCGGGTCTCCTGCTTGCCCATAGCCATTTCCCCCTGGTTTTCAAATTCTTACCTCTTTCGGCGTTGTCCGGAGAAACTCCTGCCAGAACGACAACTTTTTCTGTGTGAATGCCTGCCGTTTGCATCTACCCGGCTCAATGTCGCTCGCTTCCGTGCAAAACGACAGTGACGCAAGGCATCATGAGCGTCTACTTTCTCAGTTCAGCTCCCAGTTCCCTGACCAGGGCGTCAGATATGGCCCCGATTTGGGCGGCGACTTCTGCATCGGTGAGAGTGCGGTCTTCGGCCTGGAAAAGCAGGGAAAAGGCCAGGCTCCGACCACCTTCCCTCACCTGTTCTCCTTCATAAACATCAAACAGTTCCACAGAACGCAGCAATTTGCCACCAGCCCGGCGAATAACCCGCAGCACATCAGCCGCCGGTATTTCCCGGCTCACCACCAGGGCTATATCCCTCTTCACGCCGGGGAAGCGGGGCAAGGGACGGTACCGGGGCGGCTTACCGGCCAGCGCAAGCAAAGCGGCCAGGTCAACCTCAAAAGCGCACACCCTCACATCCAGCTCATATTCCTCCAGCACATCAGGGTGCAGTTCTCCCACTATCCCCAGCGTTTCCCCCTGAACCTTGACCCGGGCGGTACGGCCGGGATGGAAGGCGGGGTTTTCCTTTTCCCGCTCGAAGGTCAGGCCGGGCAGGCCCAATTTTGTGGCCAGCACCTCCAGGACCCCTTTGAGGTAATAGAAATCCAGGGGCGTAGCCGGCCGGTTCCACCCCGCCGCCCCCTGGCCCATGACAGCCGCGGCCAGCACCGGACGCTCCTCGGGGAGAGCTTCCCCACCCCGGGGGAAGAAGACCCGGCCCACCTCAAAGATGGCCCCGCTGGTTACCCGGCGTTTAAAATTGCGCTTGAGCACCTCCAGGAGACACGGTAACAGCATGGTGCGCATGACCGATTGCTCCACCGAAAGGGGATTCTGCAGCTTCAAGACACGGCGCAAGGGACTGTCCTGTGGCACCCTGAACCGGTCAAATACGGACGGATTTACAAAACTGTACGTAACCACCTCGGTGAGGCCGCATTCCACAAGGACCTCTTTTAAACGCCTGAGCAGTGATTGTTCTCTCGTCCTCGCCCCCCGGGTAGTGGCTCCAAAGGGCAGGGTGGCCGGTACCCGGTCATAACCGTACAGCCTGGCTACTTCTTCGATCAGGTCGATTTCCAGGTGGATGTCCACCCGGTAGCTAGGAACATTTACCAACAGGTCCCCCCCGGCATCCTGCACTGTGAATCCAAGGCGGGTCAGGAGATTACGTGTTTCTTCCCGGGGAATTTCCGTCCCCAGTATGTATCCCACCCGCTCGGGACGCAGGATGATAGGTTTTCTGGCGACCGGAGAGGGGTAGTTGTCCACCGCACCGGCAACCACTTCTCCAGCACCTATTTCCACCAGCAGACAGGCAGCCCGGGTAGCAGCAGCCAGACAGCCATCAATATCTATCCCTTTTTCAAAACGTGTTGAAGACTCGGAACGAAGACCCAGCACCCGGGATGTCCGGCGGATACTGGTGGGATGGAAGTAAGCCGATTCCAGGAGGACAGTGGTAGTGTTCTCCGTTACTTCGGTAGCGAGCCCTCCCATCACCCCGGCCACGGCCACCGGTCCACCGGGATCGGCAATGACGAGCATCTCGGGTTCCAGGTGCCGCTCCACGCCGTCCAGGGAAACGATTACTTCCCCCGGATGTGCACGGCGGACAATGATGTGGCCATCCCTTAACTTATCGTAATCAAAAGCATGCAGGGGCTGGCCCAGCTCCAGCATGACATAGTTAGTGATATCGACAACATTGCTTATGGGGCGAATGCCCGCGGCCCGCAGGCGCTCCTGCATCCACAGGGGTGAGGGCCCCACCTTCACATTGGTGAAAAGCCGGGCCACATAGCGCCGGCAGAGCTCGGGTTCCGCAATGTCCACCCGCACCCGACCTTCAAGGGAGCTACCCGGTATTTCCCGGAGGTTCAGCCGGGGGAAACGCAGGGGCTGCCCCAGTAAGGCGGCCACTTCCCGGGCCACCCCAATCATGGAGAGGCAGTCGCCCCGGTTGGGGGTGAGATCCAGCTCGAAAATGACATCATCCAGCCCGAGGACCGGCCGGATATCCAGGCCCAGAGGGGTATCTGAAGGAAGGATCATAATGCCGTGTGCCTGATCGGCAGGCAGGGTTCTGGAGTCCAGGCCCAATTCCTGGCCGGAACAGAGCATGCCCCGGGACTCCACCCCCCGCAGCTTTGCCCTCTTGATTACCAGCCCCCCGGCCAGCCGCGCTCCTTCAAGTGCTACGGGAACCACGTGCCCCTCCCGGACGTTGGTTGCACCAGTAATGATCTGACGGGGCTCCGGCTCACCGGTGTCAACAAGACAGATCACCAGTTTATCGGCATTGGGGTGCGGTTCTATCCTGACAATGCGGCCGGTAACCACGTTGCTGATCTCTTTTCCCGGCTCCTCCAGACCTTCCACGGCCACACCGGCCATGGTCAGCCGGTCGGCCAGTTCTGCCGGGGTGATGGTTATATCCACATATTCCTGCAGCCACTTATATGAAACCCGCAAAGTTAAATCCTTCTCCTTTCAA
>NZ_JBNATZ010000103.1:0-4290 GCF_049701015.1 Desulfofundulus sp. | reverse complement strand
ACTAAAACTGGGCCAGGAAACGCAGATCGTTATCAAAGAACAGGCGCAGGTCGTCTATGCCGTACTTGAGCATGGCAATGCGCTCCACACCCATGCCGAAGGCAAAGCCCGTAACCTCTGCCGAGTTATAGCCGGACATTTCCAGAACCCGTGGATGCACCATGCCGCAGCCCAGGATTTCCAGCCAGCCGGTATGGGAGCAGACCCGGCACCCCCTGCCGCCGCACATGACACAGGATATATCCACCTCGGCGCTTGGTTCGGTAAAGGGGAAATAACTGGGCCGGAAGCGGGTACGGGTACCCGCGCCAAACATTTCCCGGGCAAAAACCTCCAGCACTCCTTTCAAGTCGCCAAAGGTTATCCGCCGGTCCACGGCCAGTCCTTCCACCTGGTGAAACATGGGGGAGTGGGTGGCATCGTCATCCCGACGGTAAACTTTCCCCGGGGCAATAATTTTTACCGGCACAGCCGGCGCAGTGCGCTCCATGGTGCGTACCTGCACCGGAGAAGTATGAGTGCGCAGGAGTACCTCGGGACCGATGAAAAAGGAGTCCTGCATGTCCCGGGCCGGGTGGTCCTTGGGCAGATTCAACGCTTCAAAGTTATAATAGTCCAGTTCCACCTCGGGTCCCTCGGCAATGGAAAACCCCAGCCCCAGGAAGATTTCTTCAATTTCCTCCTGGACAGTGGTAAGCGGGTGCTTATTACCCAGCAAAAAAGGTGTCCCCGGGAGGGTTACATCAATGCTCTCAGCGGCCAGGCGCACCCGTTTGACCCGGGCTTTAACCTCCGCCGTACGCTCTGCCAGTTCATTTTCCAGAACTTCCCGGATACTGTTGGCCAGCTGGCCGACCCTGGGCCTTTCTTCGGCCGGCAGGGCACTCATCCCCCGGAGTATCCTGGTGAGTTCACCTTTTTTTCCCAAATATCTGATGCGGATTTCCTCCAGAGTTTCCAGGTTATCCGCCCGGGCCAGAGCCTCCTTCACCTCGGCCACCATTTTATGTAACTGTTCTTCCAAGATTGATTAATCCCCCTTTATACCCCTTTTCTCCTTAAAAACACAAAAACCGCCCCTTTTTTCGGGACGGAAATTGTTCCTTGTCGCGGTACCACCCTTATTGTTCAATAACCGGACGAAACTTAATTCCGCACAATGGAGTTAACTGCTATGCGTCCCACAAGGTAGCCTTACTGTCAAAGGGGTGACCGTTCAATTATACTATTTTCCAACCAGGCCTTTAATGCACGGCTAACCTCCGGTACAGGATGTAGGCGCGGATAGAACCAGTCGCTTCGAACAGTCTCCAAAAAAATTCGGCGGTTAAAAACATTTAACCACGACCTTTCCCTGTTTTTTGGGGACCCTTCGGAGTTGATTATATCACAAGCCCCTTCTTAAAACAAGGAAGTTTCCAGAAAAATTGGGGAACAGGCTACCTTTCAGAGAAACCCGTCCTGACGCAACCCATCCGCTGGCGAACCGCTTCATAAAGCATGATGGAGGCAGCCGCTGCCACATTCAGGGACTCGGCCCGCCCGGGCATGGGAACCGTTGCCAGAAAGTTGGCACGGGCAAGCAGCCCCGGGGAAAGCCCCCGGGACTCGTTGCCCACCACCAGCGCCACCAGACGGGTCATGTCCAGGGCAGGCAGAGGTATCCCGCCTGCGGGAACCCCGGCCACCACCATAAAGCCAGCTTCATTTAACCGGACCAGGACATCCTCCCTTTCCTGTACAGCGACAACGGGCAGGTGAAAAAGGGAGCCCATGGTGGCCCGGATGGTTTTCGGGTTGTATAAATCCACCGTCCCGGGAAACAGGATTACTCCACCCGCGCCGGCAGCGTCAGCACTGCGGATGATGGTACCCAGGTTGCCCGGGTCCTGCACGCCGTCGACCAGCAATAAAAGGGATGAACCCGGTACCAGGATCTCCTCGAGGGTATAACCGGGCTTTTCCACTACTGCCAGCAATCCCTGAGGGGTTTCGGTATCGGCCAGTTCCGCCAGCAGCCCTCCCTCCACCGGTAACAACTGAACCCCCCGCTCACGGGCAGTTTCCAGCAAGGTACCAAGCCGTCCGGCTGCAGGCGGAGTGTACACAAGCATTTTAACCGGCCACTCCGAGCGGAACGCTTCTTCGATGAGGCGCACCCCTTCCAGGATAAAATGACCCTCTTGCTCGCGCCCGCGCCGGCGGGTCAGCCGGCGGAGATACTTTATCTGCGGGTTTGCCTTACTGCGAATCATCCAGTTAGCCTCCGAGGGTTCTCAACTTCTCGTTACGCCCCAGGGCCACCAGTATATCCCCTTCATTAATCACCTGCCTGGCACCGGGGGAAATGATAATCTCTTCCCCACGCCGAATGGCGAGGACGGTAACACCGTATTCCCGCCGCATGGCTGATTCCTGCAGCGTTTTGCCCACAAATTCGGGAGGAGCCACAAGCTCAATAATACTGTAGTCAGGGGAAAGATTGATCTGGTCCACGATGTTTTTGGAAACCAGGGCGTGGGCGACCCTCACCCCCATATCCCGCTCGGGGAAGACCACCATATCAGCGCCCACCCTTTGCAATACTTTGCCGTGGAGCTCGGTGACCGCCTTGGCCACCACCCTGGGCACACCCATTTCCTTGAGCATAACGGTGACCAGAATACTGGATTGCACTTCCTGGCCGATGGCCACAATGACCACATCGAAATTTCTAAGCCCCAGTGACTTCAGTGCCTGTTCATCCATGGCATCCACACAGACGGCATAGGTAACCTCATCAGCAATGGCATTGACCCGCTCTTCACAGGTATCCACCGCCAGGACGTCATACCCCATACGGGCAAGGGTCCTGGCCACACTGGAACCGAACCGCCCCAATCCGATAACGGCAAATTGTTTCATAATCCACCCCTACCCCACCATAATTTTTTCCTCGGGATACCGGATAGCAGTTTTGCGCCGGCGCTGGGCAAAGGCATAAGCCAGGGTCAACGGGCCCACCCGGCCGGCAAACATGGTCAGGATAATGGCCACCCGACCCGCGGGAGACAGGTGCGGAGTTAAGCCCATGCTCAAGCCGACGGTACCAAAAGCAGAAACGGTTTCAAACAGAGCTGCCAGGAAATCTCCTCCTTCGGTGACATTTAAAAGGAGGGTTACCGTGCTTACCAGCAGGATGGCCCACAGCGTAACCGAGAGGGCCTTGTAAACCTGCCACGGCGGAATGCGCCTGCGGAAAACCTCCACATCTTCCTTGCCCCGGCTTAAAGAACAGAGAGTAATCCCGAGAAGGGCAAAGGTGGTGGTTTTGATTCCACCGCCGGTAGAACCGGGAGAGGCCCCAATAAACATCAGTATGATTATGAGAAACTGGGTGGCTGAATGTAAACGCCCGATGTCCACGGTGTTAAACCCGGCCGTACGCGGGGTAACGGCTTGAAAATAAGAAGCCAGAACCTTACCGGACAAGGGGAGGTCCCGCAGGATATGCCCCCACTCCAGCAGGCCGAAGAGGGTCGCACCGCAAAGAATAAGCGCACCGGTCGTCCGCAGGACCAGCCTGGTGTGGACGGACAGGCGGCGGGTGTGCGGGTAATTGTAAAGTTCCATGACCACGGCAAAACCCAGCCCACCCAGAATAATGAGAGAAGTTATGGAAAGAGTAACAACCGGATCGCTTACATACCCGGTAAGGCTCCTGAAACCCCCCATCAGATCAAAACCGGCATTATTAAAGGCGGAAACGGCATGAAAAACACCCAACCACAGACAGCGGGGGAAACCGTAATCAAAGTAAAAACGCAGGGACAATATGGAAGCAAAGATACCTTCTGTAAGGAAGGTAAACAGGACAACGGCCCGCACCAGCCGGACCACCCCGGCCACCCGCAGCTGGTTTAAGGATTCCTGAATGATGAGCCGTTCTTTGAGTCCGATACGCCTGCCCATCAGGATAAAAAACAGGGTGGCCATACTCATGAAGCCCAGCCCGCCAACCTGAATCAGGGTCAATATTACGGCCTGCCCGAAGGAAGACCAGTAAGTACCCGTATCCACTACCACCAGCCCGGTCACGCATACTGCGGAAGTGGCGGTAAACAGCGCGGTCAAAAAGTCCGTGACCCGGCCCGAGCGGCTGGAAACAGGCAACATGAGTAAAAGAGCGCCGGCCAGTATGACCGCGGCAAATCCCAGTACCAGCACCTGGGGCGGTGTCAACGGGAACGGAAAGCCTTATACGGCAGTCCATTTAAGTGCATTAAGCCCGTTTTGTCCGGGCTACCCAAT
>NZ_JBNATZ010000102.1:0-8423 GCF_049701015.1 Desulfofundulus sp. | reverse complement strand
CAGGCACCGATAACGTTCAACTCCTCCAGGTAGCACAGCGTGGGTATCTTGATCCCCGCCTGCCTGGCCGCCGCCAGGATGGTAGTGCCGGGCGGCACCTGAACCTGCCGCCCATCTATAGTAAGCGTCACCAGGGACATATTTCTCCCTCCAGCTTTAAGTGGTATAGATAGCACCAAACTTGCACTTTTCCATACACGTGCCGCACCGGAGACATTTTTCCAGGTCTATCCGGTGGGGCTTCTTTTTCTCTCCGTAAACGGCCCCGGCCGGGCACACCAGGGCGCAGCGCCCGCAACCGTTGCATTTTTCTTCGTCTATAGCGTACACTATCAAGGCGCGGCAAACTCCGGCAGGACATTTCTTCTGGTATATATGGGCCTCATATTCCTCACGGAAGTGGCGGATGGTGCTGAGCACGGGATTGGGTGCGGTCTGTCCGAGGCCGCACAGGGCAGAAGACTTGATGCCACGCCCCAGCTCCTCCAGAAGTTCAATATCTCCATCCCGGCCTTCGCCCCGGGTGATCCGCTCCACAATCTCCAGCATGCGCCTGGTGCCGATGCGGCAGGGAGAACACTTGCCGCAGGATTCATCCTGGACAAACTCGAGGAAGAACCGGGCCAGGTCCACCATACAGGTATCCTCATCCATGATAATTAAGCCGCCGGAGCCCATGATAGCTCCCAACTGGGTCAGCGACTCGTAATCCACCGGCACGTCCAGGTAACGGGCCGGAATGCAACCGCCGGAGGGGCCTCCCGTCTGCGCGGCCTTGAATTGCTTACCTCCGGGGATGCCACCGCCAATATCAAAGATAATTTCCCTCAAGGTAGTACCCATGGGCACCTCAACCAGACCGGTATTGTTTACTTTACCGGCCAGGGCGAAGACCTTCGTCCCCTTGCTCTTCTCCGTGCCGATGGAGGCAAACCATTCGGGCCCCTTCAGGATAATGGGCGGAATGTTTGCCCAGGTTTCCACGTTGTTGATCACCGTGGGCTTTCCCCAGAGACCTTCCTGGGCGGGAAAGGGGGGTCTGGGCCTCGGTTCACCGCGGCGGCCCTCAATGGAAGCCAGCAAGGCCGTCTCCTCGCCGCAGACAAAGGCGCCGGCCCCCACCCGGATTTCCACGTCGAAGTTGAATCCAGTGCCAAAGATGTTTTCTCCCAGCAGGCCGTATGCCCGGGCCTTTTCGATAGCCAGGGTCAATCTCTGCACCGCCAGGGGGTATTCAGCCCGGACATAGACATAACCCTGGCTGGACCCGATGGCGTAACCGCAAATGGCCATGGCTTCCAGCACGCTATGGGGGTCCCCTTCGAGAATGCTTCTATCCATAAAAGCGCCAGGATCGCCCTCGTCGGCGTTGCAGACCACGTACTTTGGCTTCCCCGGCGCTTTAGCTGAAAATTCCCACTTCAAGCCGGTCGGAAATCCTGCGCCGCCCCGCCCCCGTAAGCCGGATTTTTTGATGCACTCGATAACTTCTTCCGGCGTCATGCTGGAAAGCGCTTTGCCCAAAGCCCGGTACCCGTCGCGGGCAATGTATTCTTCCACCGATTCAGGATTGATGATCCCTGTGTTGCGCAGGGCAATGCGGGTCTGCTTTTTAAAGAAATCTATCTGATCTGAGGTCACCGCCGTCTTACCGTTTTCGGGCACCTTGTATAGCAGGCGCTCCACTACCCGCCCTTTTAACAAATGTTCTTCGGCGATTTCCACTGCATCCGCGGGTTTTAACTGGCGGTAAAACACGCCCTCGGGATAAACCACAATTACCGGGCCCAGGTCGCAGGGACCCATACAGCCGGTTTCAACCACCTTGACTTCGCGCTTTAAACCCAGCCTGTCTATGCTCTCTTCCAGGGCAGATTTTACTGCGTGGCACCCCGAGGAAATACACCCGGCCCCGGCACAGACCAGAACGTGAGCCCTGTATAGTTCCATACCAACCCCCCCTACTCATCTACTTAATAGTCCACTCTTTAATTATCTGGCCGTTGACCAGGTGGGAAACCACAATTTCCCGCGCTTTTTTCTCATCCACGTGGCCGTAGGTAACCTTTTCCCGGCCGGGCCTTTCCACTTCCACCAGCGGCTCGCAATGACACAGGCCGGCACACCCGGTCTGGGTCACCGTTACACCCTTCAGTCCCCTCTTGCTGATTTCCTCCAGGATGGCTGTAAGCACCTCCCGGGCCCCCGAGGCAATCCCGCAGGTGCCCATGGTCACCACTACTTTAACATCCTCCTTACCCTCCCGCAGGCGCATTTCTTCCTGCAGCTTCTCCCTGATTTTATCCAGCTCGGCGAGCGACTTCATACCCCTCACCCCCGCTAAGTATGCTTAAACCTTCGGCAAGATACTGGCGCAGCCAGAGCAGTACCTCCGGTGTATCCAGGGGTATCCCTTTGAGGCGGGACCGGATTTCCCCGGTATCCAGCTCAAAGCTCTGACCGTTCAAAATGTGACGGTAGCACAGGTCCAGGTGGCCATTGCCCACCAGCAGGCTGACGATAGTTCCCGGCATATCCCCCAGGGGGGGACGGTCCCAGCAATAATAAGGGAAGGTGGCTACAACCGTTGTGCCGCGTCCAACATCACTTTTTATTTCCAGGTTGCCGCCGCACCGCTCCACCGCCGATTCCAAAAAGGGCAAACCAAGCCCCACCTTTTTACCGGTTTTAGTTGTGAAAAAGGGGTTGGTCAGCTGGCGCAACATATGTGGGGACATCCCGGAACCATTGTCAGTTACGGAAAAACAGATCAAGTTAGCATCCGGGTCCTCTTCGACGGTAATCTCCAACCGGGTAGCCCCGGCCTCCAGGGAATTCCTGGCGACGTCCAGGACGTGGTGAGCCAGTTCTTCCATCATGGGCATCCCTCCCATCACTTATTGCTGGTAAGCCGCCAGGATATCGGACAGGCGCTCCGGTCGAACCCGGGCGTGCACGTCTTCATCCACAGTGATCACCGGTCCCAGGCCGCAGGCCCCGAGGCAGCGCACCACTTCCAGGGAAAACTCGCCATCTGCGGTGGTTTCCCCGGGCTTGAGGCCCAGTTCTTCTTTGATGCGCTCCAGAAGCTGCCCCGCTCCCCGCACGTAGCAGGCCGTACCCTTACACACGCTGATCTGGTGCTTGCCTTTGGGATGAATGGTAAAGAAGGAATAGAAAGATACCACGCCATAAACCTGGCTTAAGGGTACATTCAGCGCCCTGGCTACCCTTTGCAGCACTTTTCTGGGCAGGTAGCCATAGATCCCCTGGGCCTGGTGCAGCACCTGAATTAACGCCGAGGGCTGTCCGCGATACTGCTCAAGCAGTGCATCCATTCTACTGTTCAATTCCCCGCTACACTTGCAAGCAATGGACATCACGACAACCTCCTTGCTCATGGTTTATCTACGCCGGTAGCGAACCTCGCAGAGGATACATCACCTCCCTTCATGTCCCGGTCTTCAATCTACCGGAGCGGGCGCAACCGTACCCGTTCATTTTTGTGGGTCAGCGATACTATTCTCCCTGGTTAATCAAACCGGCCCTGGTCAACAGGTAATATAACCTGCCGGCGGCGTGGAAACTATCAAGGGGTGTGGAGAAAAGGGGCACACCTTCTTTTTCCGCCAGGGCAACGGTATCCGGTGGGGGAACCCGGCCTCCGGAAATAACAACCCCGCTTAAACCCACCAGGGAAGCCACGGCGATCACATTGCGGTGGCGCTGGATGGTAATCCACAGGCTCCCCCGGCGGGCACGGGCGAGCACGTCGCTCATCATATCACCGCAGTAGGCACCGCAAACCGGGGGCAGGGCATTGTGGTAATGGGCTCTCAGTTCCAGTTCTGTGATTATTTCCCGCCAGTTAATCAGTTTCACCACCCCCGTCCCTTACCTGTTTCCAGTCCCGTCCCATGGCCGGCGGCTGTTTTTGTGCCAGTTCGACCATCTCTTCCGCCAGTTGCTGCAGGCGCTCCCGCAGTTCAAAGATGCAGTAGCTGCGGCGGGCATATCCCTGCACTATATCTTCAGCCAGGGCGCGGCAGCTGGGAGAACCGCAGGAGCCGCAGTCCAGTCCGGGGAGTTCGGTGCAAATTCGCTCCGCTTCTTCCAGCCGGGCCAGGGCCACCTGGGGGTCTTTGGCCAGGGTTAAGGCCGGGCGGGGCGTAATGGGTGTTTTCAGGCGATAGTAGTCGAAATCCCGGGTAAAGTCCCCTCGTTCCCCGGCGGGGTACAATTTGACCAGATTACCCATGCGTACGCGGGCTACGAACGGATTTTGCGGCACCAGAGGACCACCAATACAGCCCCCCGTACAGGCCTGGGCCTCCAGGTAATCGATGTCGGTAAGACCTCCCCTTTCTATTTCCTCCAGAACGCTGATCACGCTGTGGATACCGTCAACGGCCAGCAGCGATCCGGCTTTGATGGCCTCGTTTTCTCCCCCCGCCCGGCCCCAACCAATGCCCACTCCCGAAGCCCGGGGAGCCACCGGGTATGGCGCGGGCATTTCCAGGCGCTTGAGGAGAGCGCCATAAACCACGGCCATGGAGATGGCCCCATCGACACTGGATCTACCTTCGGGCGGCTGTTTAATTTCCGTCACTTTGGCGGGACAGGGGGTAATGAAAAAGGTACCGATCTCGTCCGGTTTGAGCCCGGTCTTCCGGCAGGCCTGCTCCCGGGCCATGCGTCCGGCTATTTCCATGGGAGATTCTATGGGAATGATGTGTTCCAGCAAACTGGGAAAGCGCACCTGGATCAACCTGACCACAGCAGGACATGCTGATGAGATCAATGGACGGGGCCTGTCAACACATACTTCCATGTAATGCCTGATTGCCCACGAAACCGCTTCAGCCGCCAGGGCTACTTCAAAAACATCATGAAAGCCCAGAGCCAGCAGGGCACTTAATACCCGGGAGGGGGTAATTTCGGGTTTAAACTGACCGTAAAAGGAAGGAGCGGGGAGGGCAACGGTATATTTAAAATCTTTCAGTTTATCAAGGCAATCTGTGATGGCCAGCTTGGCCTGGTTGGGGCAGATGCGAATGCATTCACCGCAGTCAATACAGCGCTCCTCGATAATGCGGGCTTTACCCTTGCGTACCCGGATGGCTTCCGTAGGGCAGTGCTTGATACAGTTGGTGCACCCTTTGCATTTTTCCTCGTCGAGACGCACTGAATGGAAATATTGCTGCATTTTTAATCACCACTTCCAGTTATTGCCGTATGACCCGGCATCGGTCGTCTCCCGTCGTTCCGTTCAGCTCTTAGCTAGCTACTGTCGCATAACTATCGGGGCGCGGTCGTCCCCCCGTCGCTCCGTGCTGCGGGCCGGACGAAACATCGGCTTGCCTCGGAGCGAACCTGGCAGCGCTGCATATGCGCCGGAAGTCTACTTTCCTCATGAATAGTTATAGCTTAAGCAGCTCAATCATTATACCGATACTACTACCAGCGCGATTCGCGCTGCCGGTTCGCTAACCTCGGCTACGCCGTGTTTCGTATCCAGCCCTCCGCAATGTCGCTCCTTATGGGACGACCGCCGCCCATCTAGTTTCTGGTTTTGTGACGGTATCAACAATTGTTGAAAATTGCCGCCCACAATCTGGTGCCTTTGTTCACTTCCGACTGGATATCCAGCTCATCGGCGCTTTTTTTGATGTTGGGCAGGCCCATGCCCGCTCCAAAGCCCATCTCCCGGATGTGGAGCGGAGCGGTGGAATATCCTTCCTGCATGGCCAGGGGAATGTCGGGAATACCCGGACCTTCATCTTCGGCGATGATTTCCACCTTATGGGGAGTGATATTGGCCGTCAGGGTACCATGATAGGCATGGATGACGATATTCATCTCCGCCTCGTAGGCGACGATGATGGCCTTGCGAATGGTCGCGGGATCCATACCGGCCAGTTGCAAGGTTTTTTTGATCTTTGTTGCGGCCTGGCCCGCCCGGCTGAAATCCATCCCCTTCACCTGAAACTTCAGTTGCAAGGCACCTCACCCCGTTTCAGGAACTCCGCAGTCCCGCCTGGTAGAGGATGCCGCAACTTTCAAACAGGAACAGGTCGGTCGCCAGAAGGGGAATGCCCTTTTCCCGTGCCAGCTCGATGACGTCTTCACCCGGTTTCTTGCCACGTACAAAAACGATGGCCCGCGCCTCCACCATTTCAGCAAGTCGGATGATCTGTACATTGGTAAGCCCGGTCAGTAAAAGGCATCCAGACCTGGCAAAACACAGAGAATCACTGACAAGGTCGCAGCCGAAACCGCAGGTAACCTCTATATCAAGCAGGTCGGCACCGGAAAGCACATCGGCATCAAGCATCTCTTTGATGACATTCAATTTGATTTTAGTTCACCTGCCATAAAAAAGATTTTTTGTTGACCGGCCTTTGTTATAACATTATATTATCGTTTGTAATTAGGTTTATTTATTACAACAGAATAATACTATTTTTCAAAAATGCAATACAAATCCGCCCAACAGTTATTTAAGCGGAATAAGCGGTCATTTAAAAGGCCTGGATGGCAGTATCACCGCTTTTTAACAAAAATCTCCCGTTGTTATCTTCCCGGTTATCGGGCAGAAGAAAACCCCCTTTGCTGCGACCATGATCTTCGCAGGCAACAAGGGGGCGAGGATGTTAAACCCAAAGAGGCTAGAAGTACAAATCCCGTTGCCCTTTTTCGATCATTTCCAAGCGGGCTTCTGTTTCTTCACGGACAGCAGGATTTTCGATTAACTCCAGATGCTTACGGATGGTGTCTTCACCCACCTGCCGGGTCTGTGGTGACGCATAATCCAGGAGGAATTCCTTGAAGGTGAGAATGGCGTTGGGCTGGCAGACGTTCTGGATCTGACCGGTTTTGGCTAAAGACATAAACCGGTCGCCGGTACGCCCCTTGCGGTAGCAGGCCGTACAGAAACTGGGTATGTACCCGGATAAACAGACGCTGCGCAGCACTTCGTCGGGGCTCCGGTGATCCTCCACCTGGAACTGGGAGGTATCTCCCTCTTCCCGGTGCCCGGCCATCAAGGCCCTGTGGTACCCTCCCACGCCCGTACACGAGCCTGCGCTGATCTGGGAAACGCCCACCGAAATTAACTCGTCCCGGAACTCGGGACGTTCCCGGGTGGAGAGAATCATGCCGGTGTAAGGTACGGCCAGGCGCAAGATGGCGATAATTTTTTTGAAATCCCGGTCGGAAACCAGGTGAGGGAAGTTATCCAGGTTTACGTTCAGGGCCGGACGCAGCCGGGGTACGGAAATGGTGTGGGGACCTACGCCAAAGCGCTCTTCCAGGTGCAGGGCATGGAAAAGCAGGCCCAGCACTTCAAACTTATAGTCATATAAACCGAATAAAACGCCCAGGCCCACGTCATCAATGCCAGCCTCCATGGCCCGGTCCATGGCCGTGGTGTGCCAGTCGTAATCCCGTTTGGGGCCGGAAGGGTGCATGGTCCGGTAGGTCTCGCGGTGGTAAGTTTCCTGGAATAAAATATAAGTACCGATGCCAGCTTTTTTTAAAAGCCGGTATTCATCCACCGTGGTGGCGGCGATATTCACATTCACCCGCCGGATGCTGCCGTTCTTTTCCTTAACGGAGTAGATGGTTTCGATGGCTTCCAGCACGTAATCGATTGGGCAGCTGACGGGGTCCTCACCCGTTTCCAGGGCCAGCCGCTTGTGTCCCATGGCTTCCAGGGCAATCACTTCGTCCCGTATTTCGTCCATGGTCAGGCGGCGCCGCACCAGTTCTTTGTTGTCCCTGCGGTAACCGCAATACCGGCAGTTGTTGATGCAGTAATTGCTGATGTAAAGGGGGGCAAAGAGAACCAGCCTTTTGCCGTAAATCTTTTCTTTAACCCGGTACGCGGTGGCATACATGAGGTCCATGGTATCCGGGTCCTCCACGTGGAGTAAAACAGCTACATCATAGGGGGAGAGCCCCCTGGCCTCTTCCGCCCGGGCAATAATCTCCCGGGCTCTGGCGACATTTGCCCGGCGTCCTTCTTCCAAAAGGTCGTTAATTTGTTCTTCGTTGATAAAGGTAGCCGGTTCACATTTCATTTGTTCATCCCTCCTGGATTTTCTGGGTTTTCGGGGAATGTCCCGGTCCGACCCCCACCTTCCTGGACAGAGAAGCGATCATGTCCTTCAAAGAAACTACTGTCCTCTCGAGGTCCTCATGCAGGTTCGCCTTCCCGGGGTAGATCTGGTAATAGTAACGGTAAGGAGGTGGGGTTGCATCTGGCATAATCACATTGGCACCAAAACACAGGCCCAGACGCCGCCCCGCGGGGTGCACGGTACCCAGGGCGGTGGTAGCGGGTAGATGAACCCCGGGTAGAAGTAATCTGGACACGGCCAGCACCTTCAGGGTAAGTTCCAGCTCTCCAGGAGGCTCTTTGG
>NZ_JBNATZ010000101.1:0-8525 GCF_049701015.1 Desulfofundulus sp. | reverse complement strand
GATTCTCCCGCTGATGACGTTTACACTGAGTTCATCCTGTTTTCTACCGGATCAAATCGTGCAGAAGTCTTGCCGGGAGGATCGAGTATGACTGGGAGAACCCGGCGCGGGCCTGTTCCCGGGCAAGTCAAAGCTTATATCGGCTTAGGCTCTAACATGGGGGACAAAAAAAGGAACCTGCGGGTCGCTCTGGAGATGCTGCAAGGAGTTTCGGGGATCACCCTCCTGCGGGTGGCCCCGTTTTACCGCACCGACCCGGTGGGTTATACTGATCAGGACTGGTTTATCAATACCGTGGCGGAAGTGGGCACCACCCTCCCGCCCCGGGAATTACTGGCTACCTGCCTGGAAGTGGAGAACTGCCTGGGGAGGGTGCGGTCCTTGCGCTGGGGTCCCAGGGTGATTGACCTGGATCTGCTCCTCTACGACGGGCGGGTTATTGTGGAACCCGATCTCCAGGTTCCACACCCGCGCATGCACGAGCGTGCCTTTGTCCTGGTACCCCTGGCCGACCTGGTGCCAGATTTTGTCATACCGGGCCGGGGCAGGGTGAGGGAGCTGCTGGCAGGCGTTGACCGGAAAGGTGTGGAACATTTAGAGGACGATAAAGATTGACGTTTAGCGAAACCCGGCTTCAGGAAGTAGCCGGGTTTTTCTTCCCCCTCGCCGGAGCTGGTTGCCCCGGTGACAACAAATCCCGCAGGGAATTGCGTAAAAAATATTGCATGTCGAGGTACATATCCCAGGTCTTTTCCACCCATTCATACCGCACCTCGTCGTCGTGGCTGAAAAGCACCTTGCCGCCGGTAACCGAATGGCACAAGGTTACGGGAGCATAATTTAATACCTTTAGATCCACCGGGTAGTGAACTTCCCGCTCCAGTTCCGCACCTAGAGAAAATTCATATTCGACAACCTTTTCCCGGGAAATGGTTTCCTTCTTCAAATACACTCCTATATCAATATCCCGGAAGGCAGCTTTTTCCACAAAAGAACCAAAGGCATAGGCGAAGATAATTTCTTTTCTTTTAGCCAGTAAGCGGGCGGCCAAACGGCAGATCCAAAGACGTTCCTTTTCCGGCAGGGAAAATCTCTTGTACATAAAATCATTCCTTTGGGACGGTTACAGATCGCATTCTACCATGGCTGCGATTTCAGCCAGGTATAGTTCCAGGTCGTCCAGGTTGTTGCAAATGATATGATATACCTTACTGTCATCAATGTCGCCATAACGGTGGATTAACAGGTTGCGGAACTTTGCCATCCGGATCAATCGTTCAGCCAGGGGAGCACTTAAAAAATGCTCCTCGGATAAAATGTTGAAACAATCGGCGTAGGAGTTGGGAGCCCTGCCGGTGAGCCGGGCAACCAGGTGGTTACAGATATCAATGACCGCCTCGGTGGCGACAATCAGGTAATACTTGCTTGCGGCAACCTTTAGCTCGTCAGCCAAAAATTCCTCCATGGTAAGCTCCGTCACCGGTGTAAGCCTGTTTAAAGCCTGGCGGATGTCCGCTGTCTTTTGTCGCAGTTTAGTTACATTGATAGATAATTTCATGGTGTGTTTTCCCCCAAGCCGGTTCTGTACATATCTTTATGGAAAGTATATTTTCTTTTGATGGGGAAATCAATGGGCCGGAATACATATTTTACCCTGGCCAGGGCGCTAACGTCCTCCCAGGGGTTGCCTTCCACGGCCACCAGGAAGGCGGGCCGTCCCGGTTCAATGCGACCCAGCAGGTGTCCCAGCCCCAGGATGGCCGCGCCGTTGCGGGTGGCGGCTATAAGAATATCCGCCGGGGAGAGGCCGGCTTCCCGGTAGAGGAGCAGTTCCTCCAGAAAACCCCGGCCGTGGCATACGCCGGTGGCTCCGGCATCGGTGCCCACCCCGAGAGTAACGCCCATTTCCCGGGCTTTTTTGATCATTTCCAGCTGGCGCTGCCAGGTACGGGTAATGACCTCAATTTCCCGGGCCGTATACTGTGTGTTCAGTTTTCCCCTTACCTGGCCGGCCACCGGGATCACGGTAGGCACCCAGGCGATACCATTAGCGGCCATTCGGTACAGGGATTCCTCGCTGATGAAATAACCGTGCTCTATGGAATCCACCCCTGCTTCCACGGCCATACGAACAGCCTCGTCTCCGCTGGCGTGGGCCATAACCCTCAACCCGCGGCTGTGTGCGTGGTAGACTGCTCGTTTCAATTCATCCCGGGTGAACTGGGGGCCACCCACCCGTCCGTACTCGGAAAAACTTACAATTCCCGATACCAGAACCTTGAGGTGATCCACTCCCTGCCGGGTCAGGGAATCCACCGCCTTTTCCAGTTCTCCCGGGGTTAAACCCGGTCCCAGGAAAGAACCGTATTTCCCCTGCTGGTGCAGCGCATAACCGCAGGCCAGCACCAGAGGCCCGGCCAGGCTTCCTTTTTTTACCAGTTCTTTGACCTCCAATCCGATGCCTGCCCGGTCTCCCCCGTCGCGTACGGCTACAATGCCTCTTTCAAGGGTATTTGTCAAATCCGCCTTCACCCGCTCAAGTAATTCCCCCCGGGCGCTCCATTGATGCCGTGCACTCGAAAAATCCCTGCCGTCCAAAGCCAGGTGGACGTGGCAGTCGATCAGGCCGGGGATAACAGTGCAGTTGGGGAGTTCGAGTACGGGTGCCGGTTCCCGGGAATGGTCTGCGCTAAGGCATTCCTCGGGCTCATCACCGGCGGTAAGGGCTATTACTTTCCCGTTCTGGACATATATGACTCCTTTCCGGGGTGGTGCCGGCGTGCCCCGCCAGATGCGGGCTGCCCTGACTATCAGTGTTTGTCCGGGTTCAAGGGTGATTACGGACATGTTCCATCCTCATTTCTTTTTTAAGGCATGCACCGTCAGGGATTCATCACAAATAATTCTTCTTTCCACTGTGAAACCCCTGCTGGCAATGGTGAAGTGTCGTTCCGTTATAGCCGGTCATAGTAACAAAAGGCCTTTATAGATAATCCAACGAAAAATATGAAATTTGTTGTGTCTGGCCCGGGTATATGTTAAAATTTAACCACAGGATGGTATCCCCATGGGGGAACCATACCTGTAGCTCGAATGTACCTCTACAATCGCACACTGGTGTTGCCGCTTGGAGCCGGGAAGGACCGAGACGGAGGTGAGAAGAGTATTACTGCCTTTCGGGAGCCCGGAAGGCGTTTTTTATTGAAAATGTCCGGGATATCTACTTATAAGCCATGATTTCAGGAATTGGGGTGGGGTTATGAACAAACCGTCGGTGGCCGTGGTGGGCTGCGGCAAAGTGGGCAGTGCACTGGCCCTGCTTTTAAAGGAGCGGGGTTACCCGGTGGTTGCCGTGGCCAGCAGGAGTGTGCAATCGGCCCGGGAACTGGCCCGGGCCGTGGGGTGCGGTGCCTGTGAACAGCCGTGGGAGGCAACGCAGAAGGCCGATCTGGTTTTTATTACCACGCCTGACCGTGAGATTGCCCCGGTGTCGGAGCTTATTGCCCGGGAAGGAGGGTTCCGCCCCGGGCAGGTGGTGGCCCACACCAGCGGTGCTCACGCGTCCAGAGAATTGCATGGTGTGCGGGAAGCGGGAGCCATGGCCGTGTCCATCCACCCGTTACAGTCCTTTGCTGATGTGGCAGGGGCTATGGAGAACCTTCCGGGGTCCTACTTTGCCCTGGAAGGGGATGAGGCGGCTATGCCCGTAGCCCGGCAGGTTGTTATGGATTTAAAAGGAAATGCCTTTATCATAAGAGCCGAAGATAAACCCCTTTACCATGCGGCGGCCTGCATCGCTTCCAACTACCTGGTTTCTCTGATGCACCTGGCTACGAACCTTTACGGTCGTTTCGGCCTGTCTCAGAAGCAAGCATTTGAGGCGTTGTATCCCCTTGTGCGGGGCACAATAAACAATATCCGGCGGGTGGGGCCGGTGGAAGCTCTTACGGGCCCCGTGGCCCGGGGAGATGTACCCACCATTGCCGGGCATCTGCCGGCCCTGGACCGGGTGGGGAGCCTGGAGTCCCGGCTCTACCGCCTCGTGGGATTGTACACCATTCAGGTGGCCAGGGAAAAAGGCAGCATTGATGCCGGGCAGGCCCGGAAACTGGAAGAGGTGTTTACGGCTCCGGCCAATGGTCGAGTTTTATTAAAATCCGGGGAGGTATATTTTCATGAGTAACCAGCGGGTCACCACTGCGTATTTCCGGGAAGCAAAAAGGACCGGGCAAAAAGTTACCATGCTTACGGCTTACGATTATCCCATGGCCAGGATGGTGGATGAAGCCGGGATCGATGCTATTCTTGTGGGGGATTCACTTGGGAATGCCGTCCTGGGTTATGAATCCACCATTCCCGTGACCATGGACGACATGATTCATCACATCAAAGCTGTCACCCGCGGGGTCAGACGCGCCATGGTTATCGGCGACATGCCTTTTATGTCCTACCACGTTTCCCGGGAAGAGGCTCTGCGCAATGCGGGCCGCATCCTGCAGGAAGGGGGGGCCCAGGCAGTCAAGCTGGAAGGCGGCCAGGAAGTGGCCGATACCATACGGGCGATGGTGTCCTGCGGTATTCCGGTGATGGGCCACCTGGGTTTAACGCCCCAATCCATTCACCAGATGGGCGGTTACAGGGTGCAGGGTAAGGACGAGGCCCAGGCTAAAAAACTGGTTGAAGACGCACGGGCCATTCAGGAGGCAGGAGTTTTTGCCATAGTCCTGGAGTGTGTGCCCGTTCCCCTGGCCAAACTGCTTACCGAAACCCTGGAGGTCTGCACCATTGGCATTGGAGCGGGACCGCACTGCAACGGGCAGGTTCTGGTAACCCATGATTTGCTGGGGATGTTCCTGGGGAAGTCGCCCAAATTTGCCAAGCGTTATGCCAATCTCCACGAAGAGATTGCCCGGGCACTGCAGGCCTACCGTGAGGAAGTCAAGAGCGGCGTTTTCCCCGGCCCCGAGCATGGTTTTGATATGTCTGAAGAAGTATTGAGCAAGTTGTATTAAGAGGGGGAGTGTGCCCTTGCTCATCTGCCGCACAATAAAAGAAATCCGGGAATTCGTACGCGGAGTGCGTTCACGGGGCCTGACCGTGGGATTTGTTCCCACCATGGGTTATTTTCACGAAGGTCACCTCACCCTGATGCGCCGGGCAAAAGAGGCCTGTGATGTGGTGGTGGTCAGTATTTTCGTCAACCCATTGCAATTCGGCCCGCGAGAGGATTACGACCGTTACCCCCGGGACCTGGAACGGGATGTATCCCTGGCGCGGGGAGCGGGCGTGGCTGCTATCTTTCATCCTTCCGTGGAAGAAATGTACCCGCCGGGTTTTGCCACCCATGTTGATGTCGAAGGTCTCACCGCGTGTCTTTGCGGCCTTTCCCGGCCCGGTCACTTCCGGGGCGTGGCTACGGTGGTGACCAAGCTGTTCAACATAGTAAGCCCGGACAAGGCCTTTTTCGGCCAGAAGGACGCGCAGCAGGTCCTGGTGATCCGGCGTCTGGTTGAAGATCTGAACATGGATCTGGAAATTGTTACAGTGCCCACGGTCCGTGAGGAAGACGGCCTGGCCATGAGTTCCCGCAACGTTTACCTGAGCCCGGAGGAAAGGCGGGCGGCCGTTGTTCTCCCGAGAAGTTTGGAGGCCGCCCGCCGGGCCTACGAGTCCGGTGAACGGGATGCAGGCCGGCTGGTGGAGCTGGTACGGGGCATGATTTCGGCCGAACCCCGGGCACGGATCGACTACGTGGATATCCGTTCAATTCCCAATTTAGAGCCGGTGTCCAGGATTGACAGGCCAGCCCTTCTGGCCCTGGCTGTGCACTTTGGTTCTACCCGGTTGATTGATAATACCGTACTTGGTAATCCGGAAGGGATACTGTAGCCTGGTTTCTCCCGTCCGGCGGGTTATTTTGAGCCTGCCGGACTTAACGGAAATACCTCAGGTGAGAGAGGTGGTTCGGGTATGCTTATTACGCTCTTCAAATCTAAAATCCACCGGGCAACTGTAACCGGAGCCAACCTGAACTACATGGGCAGCATCACTATTGACCGGGCACTGCTCGAGGCGGCCGGCATTTTACCCCACGAAAAAGTGCAGGTCGTGAACAACAACAACGGGGCACGATTTGAAACCTATGTAATCAGCGGGCCCCGGGATTCCGGAGTTATCTGTCTTAACGGTGCTGCTGCCAGACTCGTGCAGCCCGGTGACACGATCATTATCATTGCCTATGCCATGATGACCCCGGAAGAAGCGGCCGGTTTTTCGCCTACGGTGGTCATGGTGGACGGGCAGAACCGGGTGGTGGAGATCCGGCGGGGGGAAGTAGCGGGAGAGGTTGGATAGGCCGGACTCTCCTTGCTTCCCATGTCCTTTCTTGTAGCGGCTGCAAAATAAATTTTGAAATATGTTTGGTAGCAGCTCTGTCGGTTGTTTAAGAGTAATTATCTCTTACTTTTCAGACCCTTGACAAGCTTTGACGACTGTGGTTAGAATTATCTCATGATTGCAGTCAATTATATTTTCTTTTTGACACTTATTTACCGTGGGCGCCATGGTAGGATGTGGTTTTTGCTCTGAATTGTCATGGTTTAAACGATTAAGGAGTGAAACTATGTCTGTTGAAGATAAAATTCGCTACTTGTCTGAAGAAATCAAACGATTGAAAAAACAACGGCGGGCTGTTATTTTAAGCCACGTCTATCAGCGCCCGGAGGTACAGGAAATTGCCGACTTTGTGGGGGATTCCCTGGAGTTGTCCCGGCAGGCCGCCAAAACCGACGCGGAAGTCATTGTTTTTTGCGGCGTCCACTTTATGGCTGAAAGTGCGGCTATTCTTTCCCCGGATAAAATTGTACTCCTGCCTGAGATTAAAGCCGGCTGTCCCATGGCCGATATGGTGACTGTGGAAGTCCTACGGGAGAAGAAAAAGGAAATTCCCGGTGTCGTGGTGGTCTGCTATGTGAATACCTCGGCCGCTGTTAAGGCCGAAAGCGACGTGTGCTGTACCAGTGCCAATGCAGTGAAGATCGTTTCTTCGCTACCGGAGGACCGGCCGGTGCTTTTCATCCCCGATCAGAACCTGGGACAATACGTGGCCAGGCAGACGGGGCGGGAAATTCACCTCTGGAAAGGTTATTGCAACACCCACGACAAGCTATTTGCTGAAGATGTGCTGGCCGCCAGGGAAGCTCACCCCAACGCCCTGGTACTGGTTCACCCGGAATGCCGCCCGGAGGTGATTGACCTGGCTGATGTTGTGGCCAGCACCACGGGTATGATCCGTTTTGCCCGGGAAAGTGACGCCAGCGAATTTATTATCTGTACGGAAACGGGTATTTTACACCAGTTTCGCAAGCAATGCCCGGATAAGGAGTTTTACCAGGCTTCCGATAAGTTGATTTGTCCAGACATGAAGGCCACCACCCTGGAAAAGGTGCACCGGGCACTGGTTACCCTTGAGCCGCGGGTGACGGTACCGCCGGAGATCCGGGAGAAGGCACTGCGTTCCCTGGAACGGATGCTGGCGGTAACCTGATTCCACAGGAGGGATAAAAATTGGCCGGCAGATATCTGGTCAACTTCGATACCCGGCAGCTGCCACAGGAAAATTGGGACTATGTTATCCTGGGCAGTGGTATAGCCGGGTTGTATACTGCGTACGCAGCCAGCCGCCTCAACAGGCGGGTCGTGGTGCTCACCAAGTACACCATGGAGGATAGCAACACCGATAAGGCCCAGGGAGGTATTGCTGCCGCCCTGGGTCATTCCGACTCTCCGGTCCTGCATTTAAAAGATACCCTGGCCGCGGGGGCGGGACTTTGTGACCCCGAGGCGGTCAATGTACTGGTCAATGAGGGTCCGGGCAGGGTGCGGGAGTTAATCGACATGGGGGCGCAGTTCGACCGGGAAAACGGCCAGCTGGCCCTCACCCGGGAAGGGGCCCACAGCCGGAGGCGCATTCTCCATGCCGCCGGGGATGCCACCGGGGCGGAAATCCAGCGGGTGCTCTCCGAACAGGCGCGCCTGAGCCCGAACATTGAAGTGCGGGAAAACCATTTTGCGGTGGACCTTCTGGTAAGGGACAACACCTGTTACGGTGTACTTGCCCTGGACCGTTCGGCCGGGGAGCTCAGGGTCTTCCGGGGTCGGGCGGTGGTCCTGGCTACTGGCGGATTGGGTCAGCTTTTTGAACACAGTACCAATCCTGCGGTTGCTACTGGAGACGGTATAGCTATGGCCTGGCGGGCTGGCGCGGAGGTTATGGACATGGAGTTTATCCAGTTCCACCCCACCGTCTTGATTCTGCCGGGGGTACCTCCTTTTCTCATTTCTGAAGCCGTGCGGGGTGAAGGAGCTTACCTGAGGAACCGTTATGGTGAACGTTTTATGCCGCGTTATCACGAGCTGGCGGAACTTGCCCCCCGGGACGTTGTGGTGCGCGCCATTCTGAAGGAGATGGGCAGTACCGCCTCAGACAGGGTTTTTCTCGACCTTTCCCATCTGGATCCGGCTAT
>NZ_JBNATZ010000100.1:0-8526 GCF_049701015.1 Desulfofundulus sp. | reverse complement strand
CTTCAAGGGCCGCCGGGTCCTTCGCCACCTCCAGCGCCCAGGCGCTCCTGGCCTCCGCACCGTCCTCCCAGTGGGGGTTGTCCCGGAGCCACCTGGAGTACAGCTCCCTGTCGAATGGGACATGGACGACCCTGACGGCTTCGTTTTCCTTCAGCTCTTCCAGGAAGTAGTGGCGGTTGATAAGGTAATCTTTGTATTCCTCTATCCCCCTGGAAAACATCGCTGTATAATCGTCCGGCTGGTAGACCACCGCCGCCACCAGACCAGGACTTCCCGGGCCGTCTTGCCGGTCAGGGTCACGCTGGGCGTCGCCGCGTCCGGGACGAAAACTCTCTCCCCGGGCAGCCCCACCTTCCGCGCCCACTCCAGCAGTCTCTGCCGGTCAGCACACACGGCCTTGATGAAAAACCTTGACGAAAAACCCTTCCCGGCCCGCACCGTAGCGCGACCAGAAAACGCCACCTCGCCCTTCTCCGCCCGGCGCAGGCGGTCCCAGATTGATTCCCTGCCGGACACGTTCTTCACTCCCATCTTCGTTATCCTGCCCCGGATTCCTGCTGGAAAAGCCCGCCGCTGGAAGCATTTTTCCCACTGCTTTTCCGGCTACCGGAAGTTCTTTAGAAAGACCGCACGAGAAACCGTTCCCTTCGCATGCTTCCTCGGGCCGCAACCGCTCTCCCCGGGGGAAATACCCGCACCACCAGCAGAAAGCAGAACCAAGACAGCTAGACGGCTTCTTCGTCGTATTCCTCACCGTCCACCGCCAGATCTTCCACTGCCGGGTCGTCGTCATCCGGGTACTCTCCGGCAGCGCCCCTCTTACTGCCTCGGGCGGACCTGTCGAACCAGACACCACCGCCCTCTTTTTTCTTCCGAGGCGAGCCGTAGACCGAGTATACTCTTTCCAGGGATTCCTCCGTCACAGCGTACTTTACCATGCCGCCCTTCTCCATGACCCATACCGGAACCAGACCGTCCAGGTGCCCCGGTATCTCCACCCTCCGGTTCGGCAGTATCCCCCGCTCCACAAGCCAGCGCGGGAAACCTTTCTCGGATTCCCCATACAAAACTTCCACAAAACCACCTCCCGCAAGAGCCCCCGGTAAAACCGGACAAAAAAGAGCACGCGCGTGCTCATCTTAGTTCTTTTGCGTTTCGCCAGCAAGCGAAGGTGCCCAGGTCTTTCGGCAGCACGTACAGCCGTTTGCCGAGCGCCTCCGCTATCCTTATCCCCTGGCCCGTTCCCCCGGCTTTCGACGTGCTGCGCGGGAAAGCGATAACCAGATCCGCACTGCTCACAATCCCAAAATTGCGGGCGTGGAGCTTTACCGCCGCGGGAGTGAGCCTGTCCGGTGCCGGGTGGTACTTCCCGACGCTTTCCAGCCAGTCTTTCTGACTGCTGAAGACAATTACTCTGTTTCGAGGGTGAATTCCGCCGGCGTTATAACCCGCCCAGGGGAGGTACAGGGTTACTCGCTCAGGAAACCGCTCGTTCCAAATGTCGCGGGCAATGCTGTCTATCCCCAGGGCGTTACCGGTCGCAAGGCAGTAACCGGCGTCCCGGAGTTTCCGGCAGACAGCCTCGCAAAGACGGATCATTTCCTCATTCGTCTCGCGCGTACCGATTACCGCTACAATCAAGACGAATACCCCCATGAAACAAAAACACCAGATATTCTGGAAACATTACTTCCACCAGCCCTGGTTCCCCGGCACGCACCGACGCCGGGCCGGTCCTGTCCTTCCACGCCGCCCAGCGCCTCTCCAGCTCCGGGAACGGCAGCACGAAAAACCGCTCCAGCTCCCAGAAAGCTACCAGCACAAAAGAAAACGCCCCGGTGAGGGCGCAGTCTCTTAGATATTCATACTGGTGCTGTTCAAGCTTGGACAGGGGCCACCGGTCGCCTCTGGACACTTCTTTAGCATCGAAGGCCAGGGGAAGCGGACCGGAAGGCAGGAGGACGTGGCCCAGGAAGTCCACGGCGGCCTTCTCCTCCACCTTGGCGCTGACTATCTTACCGTTCGGCCCCCGGATGGGGAGCCAGGCCGTGGGGACCTTGTGGATGACCGCCCGCTTCAAAGCACGGTAGCGGGTATTGGCCGCCTTCACCAGGTCCTCCAGCGCCCGGCCCCGGTTGGCATAAGCAGGACTGGCACGCACCCGCCATCATTCCCCTAAACTCTCCACTGCCCGGCACAGCTGCTCAACATTCCAGGTCCGCTCCCAGGGCAGCCGGCAGCCGTTCGAAAAAGTCCAGCGCCGCCCGCTCGAGCACCAGGCCCATAGTGCTCTCGATTTTCGGCTGCCACTTTTCGAGCAGGGCGTACTCCTCGTGGGCGTGGTTGATTTCCAGGAAGCTGCGGTACGTGTGCCTCAAAAACCGCTCCAGGGTACCGTCCAGTTCAGACTTCATTTCCTCCACGCTGTGGTTCTTCGTACTGCGCCCGATGGCGGCACTGAGGCTTTTGGCTACGTGGCGGACATAGAACAACAAGTCCAGGTGGGACTTTGCCACAGTGCTCTTTATGGCTCCGTGCCGGTAGTTGTCCTCTAAAAGTTTGAGGCCACAGACAGCGGCGGCCTTGTGGAACCAGTCCGGGTCGGAGAAAGACTTCTTGAACAGCAGGGCGTTGCTCTTGCCGACGTATTTCGGGTCGGTCAGCTTCTTAACCACGTACTCCATGAACAGGCAAAAATTGCGCGCTACCCACACGCCGCCGTCGAAGTGGTCCCGGTTCTCCAGCCGGTAGAGGGTTATTACTCCCGACCTGACTTTACCATCCCTTGCATAGTCATTCAGCCAGGCAATCAACCTGTTCTTGCTGGCCAGACCTTCCGGGACGCCGGACATCAGGTCGCCGTAGAAAATAGCGTTGCAGTGCTTTATCAAGTATACCTCGATGGCCACGTCCAGCTCGTGCGCTATCCTCTTCCGGGTTTCCGCAGCGATCAGCTTCTCCGGTGCCAGGAGCGTCAGCGTGCCGTCGGCACCCAGCGACAGGAACGACTTCCCGGGCAGCAAATCGTCAAACGACGATCTCAACGTAATCACCATCCCCTCTCTCCCGCAGCGAGACCATATCGCGCAGCTCACCGGCTATCTTCACCAAAAGGTCGGCGCAGTCCATGACATCCCTGTAGGCGACCGCATCTATGGACCGCCGCCCCATCTCGTAGCGCAGTTTGGTAACATGCTTGCCGACGTCCTGCGCTATCCTCGTCACGATGTCCCGCACCCAGTACCGGTCTTTCTGCTCGATCTGCTCCCTGGTCAGGGCGAGCAGTTCCGATTCGGCTTTCTCCTTTTCTTTTTTCAGGGTCTTGATCATCTGCTTGAGCTCCTCGTAATCTTCGGGCGCCTTCTCAATTACCTCCGGCGGGCGGGACTCCAGCTCGGCAATCTTCCGGTTCAGCTCGTCGACCTGCTCCTGGAGCTCCTTTATCCTGCTGTCCCGGTCGGCAATGTCCCCGCGCAGCTTCTCTTCTACTGCCTGCCACGCTCTCTCGTACTTCTCCCTGGCCTCCTTAGCCATCGCCTCGGCCTCTTCTTTGGCCCGCCTGTAATCCTCGACATCTTTCTCCAGCCGGGCGACCTTTTCTTCCAGCTCGCGGATTTTTTCTTCTGCCGCCTCGCGCTCTTCCCTCCGGGCGCCCTCCACGGCCTCACCCAGCCTGTCCTGTAGCCGGGACAGCTCTTTCCTCGCCTCGTGCAGTTCATCCTCAGCTCTCAGGGCGCGGGACTCCACTTCCCTGACATTAGCACAGACCTTTTCCAGCTCTTTCCTCTTCTGCTCCATTTCTTCTAGCTTTTTGCGAAGTTCTCTGATCTCCGGCAACGTCATCTCGACGATCTTTTCCTTCGCCCGGTTGAACAGTTCCAGCTGCTCCTCCCGCGGCATGCTGGCGATGTGTTCCGCCAGCGTGACGCCCAGCTCCCCGGACGATACCACTGCCTGCCACTCGGGAATTAACTCATTGAGTTTCAATAAACGCTTTGTAGTGCGTTCAGATTCTCCTATGGCCTCAGCCACATCAGCAAGGGTTTTGGGTGGGCCATCGTGGCCTACCCTCGAATGCTGGTTGAGACCGAGCCGTATCCCCCAATAGTCCTTTAGAAACTTCGCCCGCCGGGCCTTCTTCATCGGGTCGTCGTCCCCCTGCCGCCGTTCGTCGTTCTCAGCAATGAGCAGGTATTCAACGTCCCTCTCAGGGTCGCCAGACGACATCTCCACCATCACAAAAGGCACGGCCTCCAGACCAAGCTCCAGGGCTATCTTCAGCCGCTGGTGGCCGGACACCACCGTACAGTTCGGCAGTACCTTGATCGGGTCCCGCATCCCGTTCGCCTCGATGCTCCGCTTCAATTCCCGGTACTTCTCTTCCGGCAGGTCGGAGTAGTACTCCTGGTTTTTCGGGTGCGGTTTCAACTGTTTTGGGTCTATCTCCCCTTCCATGACCACCCGGTAAATCTTCGTGCCGAACACTTACTCCCATCCCTTTCCTGTTAAAATAGCTCTCAAAATAGAAAAAGCCGGTTTTCACCGGCCTCCTCGCGGAAACCTAAAAGAACGTCAGTTGTTCCATCCCGTCCCCGACCAGCACCGCCGAGGATACCTTTTCCCCGCACGCAGCTTTCACCCTGGCCTCGGCTATGCTCGCGTATTCCTGGTCGGCTTCCGCACCGGCACAGCGGAACCCTTCCAGGACCGCCGCCACCAGGGTCGTCCCGGAACCCGCAAAGGGGTCCAGCACCAGCCCGCCGGGCGGGGTCACCAGCCGGACGAGCCAGCGTACCAGCTCCAGCGGTTTCTGCGTGGGGTGGACGACAACACCGTGCCCTTCTTCCCGGTGGGCGTCCAGCTCCCCAGGCAGGACTGCCCTGCCGCAGTCCCGGCACCAGCCCCAGCGCTCGGAGCGGGACACCTTGGCACAGTAGAAAAAGCGGGAAGCACCGCCGGAATCGCCATAGGTATCGTGCAGCGTAAGGGCGGGCATTGCACCGCTGTAGCCGCACAGGTTTGACCGCTCTGTACCCGCCCGCATAAATCCACTTTTCAGCTCACCGCTCTGCTTGTCCAGGAGCCGCACGGGACAGTCCGGAGCGCACTCCCAGTCCTCCACGACCTCCATGCCGTCCGGCCCCGCGTGCTGATTCCCCGGGTGCGACCAGCCACGGGGGAACCCCGTAGCCGAGAGACCCCCGTACGGGCCGTGGAAGGTCTTCGATGTGCCGCTCCCCTTGACCCGCTTGTAGCCTTTGAACACGCAGTCCTCCGTGTGGCTCAGCACCAGGTTGGCGGGCCAGCGGCCCAGTGAGTGCGGCTCATAAACAAAGCCGTCTTGCTTTTCATAATACGCCCGCGGGCGGTAACCCGCTTCGGCATTTTTCCTGTCCTGGGAAGCCCACCCGGTGCCGACACAGGGAGCAGGCTTACCCGGACCATTTATGCGGCAGGCGTCTATATTCAGCGCCCCAGTCCCCCATCTCAACACGTTCCCTGCCACGTCCTTCTCCGACAGCGGCTTGCGGGCTAAAACCCATATTTCCACGGAAGGCTTGAGCGCAGTGCCCCACCCTTGCCATCTTACTGCTTCTTCCGTAGCCGGAACAGTAACCTTAAAATCGTTCCCTGCGCGCTTGTCAGGCCCACTGTAGACATTTTGGGCTGACCGTTCACGCGGTATCCTCCGTGCATGGTAGAAATCTATTCCAACTACTGGTCGCTCTGCTTTCATCACCTTATCGATCGCCTTGGATACGTCCAAATTTTTTGGAAATCCGGAACCAAAAATGTGGTAAATGCAGTCCCTTATTTCAAAGCCTGCGTCCTCCACGGCCACCATCATGCGGTGGTGCGTCCTGCCTATCCCCGCCGCCAGCAGGTGGCCGCCGGGTTTTAAGACGCGCAGGACTTCGGCCCAGAAGGAGGGGTCGAAGGTGAGTTCGCCGTTGTCCCAGGACAGGCCCATGAACCCCTTGGTGCCCACCGTGTGCCGCCCGTAAGGCCCCGTTCCCGGCGGGCGCAGGCTGCCGCCGCGGGAAACCTGCGTCAAGGCGTAAGGCGGGTCGGTAACCACAGCGTCAACGGAGTTTTCAGGCAGCGTCTTCAGAAACTCGCGGCAATCGCCGTGGTAAAGCTCCCACCTGCCGTCCATGCCCATATTCACCTCCTATTTCCCTACAAAAAAGCTCTTAAAACAAAACTGACCCATACCGGGTTAACTGCAGACGAGTTTTCTTGTTCTTCCCGCAGTTTCTACACACTTCCCCAATTCTTCCAGGTTCTTTGACCCGCAGTGCAAACTGTCGCAGTGCGCGTGGTAAGTGTTTCAATCCCTCTTTCAATCCCTCAAAGGCAGCAACTAAACCTAACCGACATCCGTAGGGACGGAGAGCTGGCTTCCTGTTTCAATTCCTCAAAGGTAGTAACTAAACGATATTCTTTACTCTCCTTGTCATCTACTTATCAGGTATTTCAATCCCTCAAAGATAGCAACTATACTGGTGATCACGAGCAGATGTTTGACCAGATCCCGTTCAATCCCTCAAAGGTAGTAACTAAACTGAAAAGCTGGCACCCCGAAGTCGGTCTATACCAGGTTTCAATCCCCTAAAAGCAGCAACTAAACGTGGGCTGATAAAACGCGAGTACAGGAAAGTAAAGTTGTTTTAATCCCCTTTTTTCAATCTCTTAAAGGTAGCAACTAAACCTAAATTTACCACCCCCGAAGAGTTATTCTGACCAGGTTTCAATCCCTTAAAGGTAGCAACTGAACTAATACTCCCAGAAGCTAGGATAAAATAAAAAGAACGCTTGTTTCAATCTCCCAAAGGTAGCAATTAAACAGCCAAGCCCGCCGTCCTGTCTGAGGAGTAGTACTGTTTCAATCCCTTAGCTTCAATCCCTCAAAGGTAGCAACTAAACGCAGATTTGTGATGCCTTATACGCCCAGGCTCGGCTGTTTCAATCCCTCAAAGGTAGCAACTAAACAAAGAAAGCACCGTCGCGGAAATAGCGAACTTCCGTGGGTTTCAACCCCTTAAAGGTAGCAACTAAACCCCGGGCATGCTCTTCTTGTTACAGTTTTTGTTCTGGGTTGCAATCCCTCAAAGGTAGTAACTAAACGCGGGAAGGTTATCCGTCTATCGAGGCTTACAAAATTCAATCCCTCAAAGGAAGCAACTAAACCCGGCAGGCCAGCCAGCCCAGAGTCAACTGGCCCACGTGTTTCAATCTCTCAAAGGAAGCAACTAAACCGAGAGGAAGCTGGCCGAGCACGGACTGACCAAAAGTTTCAATCCCTTAAAGGAAGCAACTAAGCAGGTTTACCTATGCCATAATTTTGTTTTTCTGGTAGTTTCAATCCCTCAAGGAAAACAACTAAACCAGGAATCATGGCAGGAATCGCTACGGTAATACTGTTTCAATCCCTCAAAGGAAGTAACTAAACGCACCACCGGGCCGCGCAGCAGCATCCTCGCCCGACGTTTCAATCCCTCAAAGGAAGCAACTAAACTTTATGCCCGGACGGGGGTGACACCTGGACAGTTTTTGTTTCAACCCTTCAAAGGTAGCAACTAAACCTGAACCGAGCGCTGGGAATGGACGCCCGGAATGGGTTTCAATCCCTCAAAGGTAGCAACTAAACTTTACGGACTTATTGCGTTTATCTGCATATTCCAGGTTTCAATCCCTCAAAGGTAGCAACTAAACTGGGGGGGCCGTGCTGCGGGAGAAGAAACTGGAGTCGTTTCAATCCCTCAAAGGTAGCAACTAAACGTACAGGGAAATAACCGGTCGGGAGTATGACCGGGGTTTCAATCCCTCAAAGGTAGCAACTAAACTTGTACCGAACCGCTATAGCTTTCCCGCCACACAAGTTTCAATCCCTCAAAGGTAGCAACTAAACCCTGGCGGCCCTGGCTGGTATAGCGGTATTTTCCGGTTTCAATCCCTCAAAGGTAGCAACTAAACTCTTACACATGACCCGGAATGCTGGTTTACTTCTGGTTTCAATCCCTCAAAGGTAGCAACTAAACTACACGCTTTTTCGTGACCGGTTTGCGCAGAAATATGGTTTCAATCCCTCAAAGGTAGCAACTAAACTCCTGAACAATTTCCCTGAAGCACTCGCGCAACTCTGTTTCAATCCCTCAAAGGTAGCAACTAAACTGCATATACGAAGATGCGGGAGATGCCGCGTAAGGAGTTTCAATCCCTCAAAGGTAGCAACTAAACCAACGGGCGGTTGGTCGGTGAGGACGCTGGTACCGTGTTTCAATCCCTCAAAGGTAGCAACTAAACCAGGACGCAGAGTGACCTTTCTTCCATGCGGAGCAGTTTCAATCCCTCAAAGGTAGCAACTAAACTGCGCCGGTGGTGGTGCGCACGCTGTACGTCCTGAAGTTTCAATCCCTCAAAGGTAGCAACTAAACCCGTTCAGAACCCCACACGTTCCAGACACTCACCACCTCCCCCGTAAAGAAAAATATCGTCGACCTCCGGTAGCGCAAAAACTACCAG
>NZ_JBNATZ010000099.1:0-8542 GCF_049701015.1 Desulfofundulus sp. | reverse complement strand
GTATCACCGGCAGTTCAGGTAAAACCAGTACCAAGGACCTGGTGGGGGCTGCTCTCTCCCGGCGGTTTAAGACCCTGAAAACCACGGGTAACATGAACAATGAAATTGGTTTGCCTCTCACCCTTCTTGAACTGGACGAGTGTTACCAGGCCGTAGTGGTGGAAATGGCCATGCGCGGAATGGGGGAAATTTCCTTTCTTTGCCATGTGGCTCGCCCCACGGGAGCTGTGATCACAAATATAGGTGAGGCTCATATAGAGCGGTTGGGGTCGGTGGACAACATCGCCCGGGCCAAAGGAGAAATCCTGGAGGCCATCGGTCCGGAAGGGTTTGCCGTTTTACACCGGGACAGCCCCTATATCTGGCGGGAGGCGGCCCGTTGCCGTGGCCGGGTGTACTTTTTCGGTATCGGGGGTGATGCGGACATCCTTGGTCTGGATATCCGTCACGAAAAGGGCGGTAACCGCTTTCGGGTGAGGGTGCCCGATGCAAGCGAGTCGGAAATTTATCTGCCCCTGCCCGGACGGCACAATGTAGAAAACGCTCTGGCAGCTGTTGGTGTAGCCTGGGCACTGGGGGTTCCCCTGGAAGAGATTGCTGCTGGCCTGGCAGGAGCAGTTTTGACGCCCATGCGTTTGGAAGTAATTGATTGGCAGGGGCTAAAAATCATTAATGATGCTTATAATGCCAATCCTTCTTCCACCAGGGCTGCCCTTCAGGTACTGGCTGAGACTGAAACCCGGGGGCGCCGTATTGCCGTCCTGGGAGATATGCTGGAACTGGGAGAAGAAGCAAAGGGCGCCCATCGCCGTGTAGGCCGTGATGCCGCCAGGGTGGCTCAATTCCTCATCACTGTGGGTGACCTGGCCGGTTTTATGGCTGACGGAGCCCTGGAGGCTGGCATGTCCGGAAGGTGTATCTTCCGGTGCCTTTCCCGGAGTGAGGCCGCAAGAATACTGAAAGATCTGGTCCAGCCCGGGGATGTGGTGCTGATCAAAGGTTCACGGGGCATGCGTATGGAAGAGATTGTGCAGGCCCTGGTCCGGGGAGAAAACACCTTTTTGTACCAGGACACATAGGCTGGTAGCAGTTGGCTATGGCGGCGCTGGAGCTAGCGGCGTCCGGCATGTGCCGCTAACTTTTGAAGAAGGAGGGAATCCGCCGCAGGTGGTACCGGATGGGGGCTAACAGTTTTTGGCTTCTTTTAAGCAAGGCTTTAATTACTTCACTGACCATCACTCTGCTCTTGGGGCCGCTAATTATACCTCTGTTGCGCCGGCTTAAGTTTGGTCAGAGTGTCCGGGACGATGGACCTGCCACTCACCTTTCCAAGGGTGGTACTCCCACCATGGGGGGGATTATGTTCCTGGCCGGGACATTCGTGGCCGGGTTCTGGCTGGGCCATCATTTTCCCGAGGGTCTTCTGCTGCTTGGAGTTACTGCGGGGTTCGGGCTGATTGGTTTTTTGGACGATTACATTAAGGTGACTTTAAAAAGATCCCTGGGCTTGCGGGCCAGGGAAAAACTTTTCGGTCAGATAATCTTAAGTATACTGCTGGCCTTAGTGGCTGTTTCCACCTTTGGACGGGGTACAGATCTTGTAATCCCTTTCAGCGGTTTTTTTATTCCCGGGGGATTAACCCTGGAGCTGGGAATCTGGGGGTTTATTTTGCTTGCTATACTGGTAGTAGTAGGTGCAGCCAACGCAGTGAATCTTACTGACGGCCTTGACGGTCTCGCTGCTGGAGTAACCGTACCGGTAGCTGCAGCACTTTTACTTATTGCTTTGTTAATGGATAAATTGGGTATTGCTATCGTCATGGCCGCTCTGATCGGAGGTTGCCTGGGCTTTCTGGTATACAATCACCATCCCGCCCGGGTATTTATGGGTGACACCGGTTCCCTGGCCCTGGGAGGGGCGCTGGGGGCAGCAGCAGTATTGACCAGGAGTGAATTGTTTCTGGTCATTATTGGGGGTGTCTATGTTCTGGAGGCACTTTCAGTAATCATCCAGGTAATTTCATTCCAGCTGTTTGGCCGGAGGGTATTCCGTATGAGCCCCTTGCACCATCATTTTGAGCTGGGTGGCTGGAGTGAACAGCGGGTGGTCTACACTTTTTGGGGGCTTGCTGTTATCCTGGCCCTTCTGGGTCTGGCCGGGTTGTATCAACTCGGTTAAGATATCTAAGATTCAACCTGTCTGGAGAAGGAAGGTAATGAACTTGGATTTTGAAGGCAAAAAAGTTCTGGTCATCGGAGCAGGTAAAAGTGGGGTGGCAGTGAGCCGTTTCGTGGCCGCTAAGGGGGCGCAGGTGGTCTTGACCGACCACAAAGATGATGCTTCCTTTGAACCGCCACTCTCATCCCTGGTACCGCCGGAAGTGGAACTCGTGCTGGGCCGCTACCCGGAGGTGGTGGAGGGCAGTTTCGACCTGGTCATAGTCAGCCCCGGGGTACCTCTCACCATTACGCCGGTAGCCCGGGCCCGGGAATTCGGTATTCCAGTGACGGGTGAACTGGAGCTGGCCTACAGCCTGGCCAGGGCACCAATCGTGGCTATTACGGGAACCAACGGTAAAACCACCACGACCACCCTGGTGGGGCAAATTTTTGCTGATGCGGGGATCAAAACCCTGGTGGCCGGTAATATTGGAAAACCTCTGATTACAGAAGTAGAAAAGTATGGAGCTGAGGACCTGATCGTTCTCGAAGTAAGCAGCTTTCAACTTGAGACGACACGGGCTTTCCGTCCCCGGGTGGCCGCAATCTTAAACATAACCCCCGACCACCTGGACCGGCATGGCAGTATGCAGGGTTATGTCGCGGCAAAAGCGCGTATTTTTGCCAACCAGACCGGGGATGATTACACGGTCTTGAATTACGATGATCTTTTGACCAGGGACCTGGCATCACTGTGTCCTGGAAAGGTCATATTTTTCAGCCGGCGGCATAACCTGGAAGAAGGGGTAATCCTGCACAACGGCTACATTGCGGTCAGGGAAAAGGAGAAGGTCTATCCTGTCTTGCCGGTCAGAGCACTTCGCATTCCGGGTGCCCATAACCTGGAAAATGCCCTTGCTGCCGCAGCCTGTGCGTGGGTGCTCGGAATCAGGGAAGCACAGATGGCCGCAACCTTGCGCCATTTCTCCGGTGTTCCCCACCGTCTTGAGTTTGTGGCCGAGATCAACGGTGTGAAATATGTTAACGACTCCAAAGGGACCAATCCCGAGGCGAGTATCAAGGCGCTGGAAGCCTATGATCAGCCCATCGTTTTACTGGCGGGAGGCAGAAACAAAGGCAACGATTTTACCGCTTTTGCCCGTGTGGTGAAGGAGAAAGTACGGTTGCTGGTGGTGCTGGGAGAGTGTGCCCGGGAAATTGAAGCGGCGGCCAGAGCGGCGGGAGTAAAGGAAATTATAAGGGCCGGTGACTTTCAAGATGCGGTTTTCAAGGCGCACCGTGCAGCCCGGCCGGGGGAAATAGTTCTGCTTTCACCGGCTTGCGCCAGCTGGGACATGTTTAAGAATTACGAGGAACGCGGGGAAGTATTTAAACAGCTGGTACATGAGCTGATCTTACGGGAAATGGCAGGGAGACAATAAACGTAAATAGGCGGTGAACGGATTTTACTGAACTTTTTACCTTACCAGGGGAAGGTAGGGATACTTCCATGCGCTTACGCAGGCGGCCACCGGATTTCATACTCTTTGTCACCGTACTCATGCTTTTGAGCCTGGGTATAGTAATGGTTTTTAGCTCCAGTTATTATTTCGCCATGTTTCCGCCCTTTAACAACCCGTTTCATTTTCTGATCCGCCAGTCTATCTGGGCGGTCATTGGTCTCACGGCCATGTTCATCATGATGAATTATGACTACTGGCAGTTGAAACGGTGGGCAGGAGCACTCTTGCTCCTGGCCTTCGCCCTGTTAATGGCCGTGCTTGTTCCGGGAATTGGCGTTTCCAAACTGGGAGCACAGCGCTGGTTGAACCTGGGTCCCCTGAGTTTTCAACCTTCGGAGTTTGCGAAGCTTTGTCTGGTAGTTTTTACCGCCTACGGTCTTTCCCGGCGGCCTGAAAAGATCACCGATTTTCGCCGCGGCATGTTGCCGTACCTGGTGATCATGGCCCTGGCGTCAGGGTTGATTCTCATGCAGCCGGACCTGGGTACAGCCGTAACTCTGGCCGGGACTATTGTGTTAATGCTTTTTGCTGCCGGTGCTTCCCTGGTGCACCTGGGTATCCTGGGTTTCCTGGGTGTGGGAGCCGTGGGCCTGGCCATATGGGTGGAGCCTTACCGCATGAGGAGATTTTTAGCTTTTCTCGACCCGGAAAAAGACCCTTCGGGTGCGGGGTGGCATATTTTGAATTCCCTTATGTCCCTGGGGTCCGGTGGCCTTTTGGGTACCGGCCTGGGGCAGGGTCGCCATTCCAAATTCCTTTACCTTCCCGAGAGACAGACGGACTTTATTTTTGCCGTGATCGGGGAAGAATTGGGTTTCATCGGTGCCTGCCTGGTAATCCTGTTGTTTGTCTTATTTATCTGGCGGGGACTCAAGGTGGCCATTACTACTACCGATCCTTTTGGAAGCCTGCTGGCAGCCGGGATTGTTTCCAGTGTGGGTATCCAGGCAATTATTAATATCGGAGTGGTTACAAGCTCCCTGCCTGTAACGGGAATTACCCTGCCCTTCATCAGCTTTGGAGGGACATCCCTGGTGTTTACCTTGCTGGGAGTAGGGGTGCTGCTCAACATATCCCGCTACAGCGCCCCCAGATGACGGAGGTGGAACATTTGAATTTCGTGGTAACCGGGGGTGGTACAGGAGGACATATTTATCCTGCCCTGGCCATTGCCCGGGGGTTGTTGGCCAGACATCCTGATGCCCGGGTGCTCTACATCGGCCGGTCCGGAGGCCTGGAGGCAGACCTGGTGCCTAAAGCAGATTTACCCTTTCGTTCCATTCCGGTAACCGGCTTGAAACGGAGCATGTCTCCCCGGAATCTGCTGGTTCTCTGGCGGGCAGCGCGAGGGATCCTGCTGGCCCGCGGGATCCTGGCCGATTTTAAACCGAGGGTTGTAATAGGCACGGGGGGATATGTATGCGGCCCGGTAGTCCTGGCTGCCGTTTTGCTGGGTATCCCCACCCTGATCCACGAACAAAATGTCCTGCCTGGTTTGACCAACCGGTTGCTTTCCCGTTTTGTAAGTCAGGTGGCGTTAACCTTTGAGGACGCCCGGCAATATTTTCCACGTAAAGCCCGGATTAAAGTTACCGGGCTGCCGGTGCGCCCGGAATTGCTGGCCTGGCGGCGGGACGAGGCCAGGCGGGCCATGGGTATTCCTGAAGATGCCCGGTTAGTCCTCTCTTTTGGAGGCAGTCAGGGAGCAAGGGTGCTCAACGTGGCTATGGTTGAGGTTTTAAAGCAGTTCCGGGGTCAGACGGGGGTATATTTTCTCCATGTGACAGGGCCTGGCCACTATGAAGAGTTTTGCAGCCGGGCCCGGGAGGCTGGTTTAAACATAACCGGAAATGGCAATATTATCCTTATGCCTTATCTTAATGAAATGCCCCGGGCGCTGGCTGCAGCCGACATTGCCGTCTGTCGTGCCGGGGCAGCTACCCTGGCAGAACTGACGGTGGTGGGGTTGCCTGCCATACTGATTCCCTATCCGTATGCTGCCGGGAATCACCAGGAATATAATGCCCGTTCCCTGGAAAAAGAGGGCGCTGCTCTAGTGATCAGAGATCGGGAGTTAACGGGGTCTTTACTGGCGGAGAGTTTGGCCCGGCTTCTGGCGCAGCCCGCTAAACTGAAGGAAATGGCTGCAGCCAGCCGCCGCCTGGGACGTCCCCGCGCGCTGGATGAAATACTCGAGCTGATAGATAACCTGGCCTGGTAAAAACAGCAGCGGTTCCGCTGTCGTTAAGCCGTGGTATGGCTGGACAAGCCCGGATGCACACCTTTTTCGACCCGGGCATAGTATATGGTGTATTCACGAAGCCGTTGCGTTTAACCAGGAGCTGTAACCCGGAAAGGAGTTGAGAATTCTTGCAGGTACTACCCCGGCGGGTACATTTTATTGGTATTGGCGGAGCTGGTATGAGCGGTCTTGCCAGCATCCTTCTGGATCTCGGTTATGAGATAAGCGGTTCGGATCTTTCCTCCAGTGATACCCTGCGCAGGCTGGAATCCCGGGGGGCCATCTGCCATGTGGGGCATGCTCCGCAAAACCTTGATGACGCACAATTGGTGGTAATTTCCTCAGCGATTAAACCTGATAACACTGAATTGCTGGCAGCCCGGGGGAGGGGCATCCCGGTGATACACAGGAGCGACCTGCTGGCCTGGCTGATGCAACGCCAGGAGGGTATCGCTGTTGCCGGTGCCCATGGGAAGACCACCACCACTTCCATGCTGGCTCTGGTGCTGGAAAAGGGTGGGCTGGACCCGACCATTGTCATCGGAGGTGAATTGAACGATATTGGCGGAAACGCCAAGCTTGGTCGGGGGAAATACCTGGTGGCTGAAGCTGATGAGAGTGACGGGTCTTTTTTAAAGCTGAATCCGCTGGCAGTGATCGTAACCAACATCGAGGATGATCACCTGGACCATTACGGTTCGGTGACTGAAATTAAGAAGGCTTTCCGTCAGTTTATGGGTAAGGTGCCGGAGCACGGCCTGGTTATTGCCTGTATTGACGATCCCAATGTACGGGAAGTATTGCAGGATTTGGACCGTCCGGTGGTTACCTACAGCATCGAGAGTCCCGGTGCTGATTATGTGCTCCGGCATTTATCCCTGAACAGCCAGCATTCCAGGGGAGCAGTGTACTATCGTGATCAATATCTTGGTTCGCTGGAACTTTCCATCCCTGGAAAGCATAATGTTTTAAACGCCCTGGCTGCGGTGGCTGCGGCACGGTGGGTGGGTGTTGATTTTCAAGCTATCGTTTCGATTCTCAAAGGGTTTACGGGGGCCAGAAGAAGGTTCGAACTGCTCGGCGAGGTCGGAGATGTACGTGTGGTGGATGATTATGCCCACCATCCCAGTGAGATAAAGGCTACTTTGCAGGCAGCTCGTCAAACGGGTCCCAAACGACTGATTGTCGTCTTCCAGCCTCATCGTTACACCCGCACGGCCTTGCTGAAGGAACAGTTTGGGGAAGCCTTTGGTGAAGCCGACCTGGTAATCGTCAATGAGATATACAGTGCCGGGGAACAACCCATAGAAGGAGTCAGCGCCCGATTGATTGTCCAGGCCATTGAAAACCATGGCCGCCCACCGGTCGTTTATCTGCCAGCCAGGGAACAGATAGTTAATTACCTGGCTGCCACGGTTCTGCCCGGTGATTTGATTTTAACCGTGGGAGCTGGAGACATCTGGCTCTGCGGTATTGAACTTGTCAAGAGGTTAAGGGAGAAAACAGCATGAATCTACCGGCTGGCTTTAAAGAGTTAAGTAGCCTCTTGCCCGGACAGGTTAAAGCAAATGAACCCATGTCCCGTCATACCACCTGGCGTATCGGAGGTCCGGCGGATATTTTCGTGGAACCGGCAGGAGTGAGGGAGCTGGCCCGGCTGGTTACCTGGGCACACGCCCGTGGCTTTCCCCTGTATTTCATCGGGAACGGTTCCAACCTGCTGGTCAAGGATGGTGGTATCCGGGGCATAGTGGTGAAAATTGGTCGTGCCTTCAGCCAGGTCCAGGTTCACGGGACGACCCTGATTGCCGGGGCCGGGACAATGCTGGGTGTACTGGCAACTGTAGCCCAGAAAAATGGCGTGGGTGGTTTGGAGTTTTGCGCTGGCATTCCTGGGACGGTAGGCGGAGCGGTAGTCATGAATGCTGGTGCCAACGGTTCCTGCATGGCCGACCTGGTACAGGAAGTAACAGTGATGGATCCGTCCGGCGAGCTGGAACGCTGGGGAGCCGGTAAGCTGGATTTCGGTTATCGCACCAGCAATTTGCTGGGCCGTTCGCTGGTGGTCCTTGAGATTACCTGCCGGGGCGTGGCCCGGGATCCAGATTTGATTCGTGCAGAGATGGAACAGTATATCGCCCGCCGCCGTGCCTCCCAGCCCCTGTCCTACCCAAGCGCAGGCAGCGTATTTAAAAATCCGCCCGGGGGAAAGGCTGGCTGGTTGATTGAACAGGCCGGATGCAAAGGCATGCGCCAGGGTGATGCTCAGGTGTCACCGGTTCACGCCAATTTCATTGTCAACCTGGGGAGGGCGACTGCCCGGGATGTTCAAATCCTGATTCAACGGGTGCAGCAACTGGTCTACGAGCGCTTCGGGATAACACTAACTCTCGAGGTACAGGTTCTCGGGGAGGATTGATGCGGGGGTGACACCATGGTCAGGTTCTCTATTACGGGCGGCAATCCCCTGCGGGGTACCGTGCGGGCTAGTGGGAGCAAAAACGCCACCCTGCCGATTCTGGCCGCCTGTCTGTTGCACGGGGCACCCAACGTTATCCTGCAGGTGCCGGCGCTAAAAGATGTGGCAACCATGTGTGATGTCCTGGAGCACCTGGGG
>NZ_JBNATZ010000098.1:0-8615 GCF_049701015.1 Desulfofundulus sp. | reverse complement strand
TGGCCCGCCACAAAAGGGGACCCGCCTGCATGGCCCCGCCCCCAAGCACCACCAGGGCCGGGTTCAAAAGGTTGATGACGCTGGCCACCCCGATACCCAGGGCCCGCCCGGCGTTCTCGATTACCTGCCGGGCCTCAACGTCACCGGCCGCGGCCGCCCGGGCCACCGCCAGTGCGGTGATGGCGTTCATATCCCCTCCCGCCGCTTCCAGGATGGCCCGGCCCGCACCGGACTCCACCAGCCGGCGCGCCTCCCGGGCCATGGCCGTACCGGAAGCCATGGCCTCCAGGCAGCCGTAATTCCCGCAGCCACACCGGGGCCCGTCCGGGTCTATGGTCATGTGGCCGATTTCACCAGCCCCGTAACCGGCACCATGGTAGAGGCGTCCCCGCAGGACCAGGCCTCCCCCGATCCCCGTACTGACAGTGATATAGACCATCTCCTCCTCGCCACGCCCGGCCCCGTAAACATACTCCCCCAGAGCAGCCAGGTTGGCATCGTTATCCACCGCTACAGGAATACCAAGCCGCTCCTCCAGGATTTCCTTCAGGGGGACATCCTGCCAGCCCAAATTCGGTGCCTGGTAGACCACCCCGGTGTCGGCGTTCAAGGGGCCGGGAGCGCCGATACCGAGGGCAAGGGGTGGCCCCTCTTCCCCGGCCAGTTTCAATACCTGGCCCACCGTATCGACAATCCGCCCGATTACCGCCCCGGCCCCCTCCCGGGGCCGGGTGGGAACCACAACCTCCGACAGCACGCGGCCACCCCGGTCAGCCAGTGCGGTATAGATTTTCGTACCACCCAGATCGACAGCGACAACCAATCCCCTCATCCCACCCCTCCTCTTCAGGCCGAACCCAGGATAAATTTCTCCACCACACGGGCCACACCGCCATCTTCATTGGAAGCCGTCACGTAATCGGCCCGGGCCTTCACCTGGGGCCGCGCATTGGCCACCGCCACCCCCAGACCGGCCCACTCAATCATTTCCAGGTCGTTGTAGCTGTCGCCAACGGCAATGACCTCCTCGCGCTTGAAGCCGTAGGCGGCGGCCACCGCCGCCAGGGCGTCCCCCTTGGTGGCCCGGGGGTGGGAAAACTCCAGAAAGTAAGGTTTGGATTTGGTGATATGGAGGTCATCCCCGTACAGGGGCCTTAACTGCAGGGCCAGTTCGTCCAGTTCCTCTTCCCGGGCAATCACCAGTACCTTGGTGGGGTCCTGCCCCGCTTCTTTTAAAAAAGGAACGAGAGGCCCCACTGCCGTGGCCTCGACCCCGGAAATCGACTGGTAAAGTTTGCTTTCTTCAGTGTGCCGCTCAACGTAAAGGTGATCGTCCAGGTAGATATTGATGTGATAACCGCGTGTCCGGACCCGGGAAATGATGTCCAGGGCAAAGGCAAGAGGGACCGGCCGGTGGGCGACCACCTCCTGCGTCACGGCGTGTTTGACCAGAGCGCCCTGGTAAGTGATCAGCGGGGCATCTATCTCGAGTGCCCGCGCATAAGGCAGGGTAGCCCGGTACATGCGCCCCGTGGCCAGGGTGACCACCACCCCGGCACGCCTGGCCAGGGCCAGTGCCCGGCGGTTTTTTTCGCTAATCTGCAGGTCTTTACCCAGCAGCGTATCGTCAAGATCAACAGCAAGCAAGCGGTACAAGGTCCATTCCTCCGCAATGGCATTAATAACCTTATCTTGAAACAACCATCCTTTTAAGACATCCCTGGATATTATACCATGGTTTGCTCGAAAAACCAGTCCTAGCCATGAAAGAAACGGTAGACAGCCAGGGCGGCCGCCCGGTTCATGCCCGGCACGGCTGCCAGTTCCTCCACCGTAGCCCGGGCTATGTCCTCCAGGGAGGGGAAGGCCTTCAACAGGGCCCGGCGGCGTACGGGACCGATGCCTTCGATCTCGTCCAGCAGGGACTTGAGGTTGCGCCGGGTGCGCAGCTGCCGGTGATAGGTCACGGCAAAACGGTGGGCTTCATCCCGCAGGTGCTGCAGCAGGTGCAGGGCCCGCGAGTCACGGGGCAGTCGTATGGGTTCGGAACGGTCTTCGGCAAAGAGCAGTTCTTCCTCCTTGGCCAGGCCGAAAGCCGGGATGTGAGCATAGCCCAGCTCCTTCATGACTTCCCGTACCGCCGACAGCTGCCCCCTCCCCCCGTCTACAATTACCAGGTCCGGCAGGCGGAAAAACCTGGCCTGCCTGGTGGACAACCGGCCGGTCCGGACCAGCTCCCGCTCTTCTTCAGCACGGGTAAAGCGGCGGGTGAGCACTTCCTTCAGGGAAGCGAAGTCGTTCGGACCCGTCACAGTGCGGATTTTAAACCGCCGGTACTGGTCGGGTGCAGGACGGCCGTCTTCAAAAACCACCATGGAGGCAACGCTTTCCTGACCCTGGGTGTTGGATACGTCAAAACATTCTATACGGTACGGTATGTCCTCCAGGGCCAGTGCCCGGGCCAGTTCCGCGCAAGCATCCCTGCCCTGCCCCCGGGATTTGTGTTCCTGTTCGACTTCCTGCAGGGCCAGAAGGGCGTTCCTGGCCGCCAGCTCCACCAGTTGTTTCTTTTCCCCCCGGCGGGGCACCACAAGGCGCACCCTCCCCCCTCTCAGGCCGGAAAGCCATTCTTCTATGGCCGGTTGCTCCTGGGGGTCTATTTCTGGAAGGAGAATTTCGCCGGGGATAAAATCTACACGGCTATAATACTGCTTGACGAAGGCGGTTATTACTTCCGCCGGGGTGTTGTCCTCGCCGGGCACCAGGAACTGGTCCCGCCCTATGAGCCTGCCGCCCCGCACAAAAAAAACCATGACCAGGGACAGGTCTTGATCCCGGGCCAGGGCCACCACGTCCCGGTCCTCCTTGCTGGCTGACAGAACCTTCTGATTCTCCAGCACCTGTCGCACGGCCTGCAGCTGGTCCCGGAGGCGGGCCGCCCGTTCGAATTCCAGCTTTTCCGCCGCCTCGTTCATGCGCCTGGTGAGCTCCCTGACAAGGTCGTCCTGTCGGCCCTCCAGGAACAGGCAGATTTCCCGGATCATGGCCCGGTATTCTTCCCTGCCCACCTGCCCCGAACAGGGGGCCAGGCAGCGCCCGATGTGAAAGTTGAGGCAGGGACGGTGTCCGGCCGGCAGTACACCTTCGGCCAGCTTCTGCTTGCAGGTGCGGAAGGGGAAGAGCCGGCGCAGGAGGTCCAGGGTTTCGCGCACCGCCCCGGCTGAAGTGTAGGGTCCGAAATAGCGGGAACCGTCCCTGACGACCCGGCGTGTGATGTGCACCCGGGGGAAATCCTCCCCGAGAGTTACTTTCAGGTAAGGATAACTTTTATCGTCTTTAAGGTAGATGTTGTAGCGGGGACGGTGTTCCTTGATCAGATTCGATTCCAGGATCAGGGCCTCGACTTCGTTATCCGTCACAATATACTCAAAATCCGCCGCCCGGTTCATCAACGCCCGGACCTTTGGACTGAGCCGGGCACCGGGCTGGTAGTAGGAACGCACCCGGTTTTTCAGGGAAACGGCCTTCCCCACATAAATAATTTCCCCGGCCGTATCGCGGAAGAGATACACGCCGGGTTTATCCGGGAGGTGCTGCAGTTTTTCTTCGGGGGTCATCTCACTTCCCTCCCTCAACCTCCAGCCGCCCGCAGGTCATCGACTGCGGCATCCTGCCGGTCCTGTTCGACGGCCGTGAAACATTCGGTCCTGGGCGAACCGGCCAGGACACGGGCGAGGAAACGGCCTGTGTAAGACCCGGCTACCCGGGCCACTTCTTCCGGCGTTCCGCAGGCCACCACCCGCCCGCCCCCGTCACCGCCTTCGGGACCCAGGTCGATGATATAGTCGGCTGTCTTGATCACGTCCAGGTTGTGCTCGATGACCACAACCGTGTCCCCGGCCTCCACCAGGCGGTGCAGCACGTTGAGCAGGCGGTGCACATCGGCCATGTGCAGGCCGGTGGTGGGCTCATCCAGGATGTACAGGGTGCGGCCGTTGGAGCGCCGGGAAAGCTCGGTGGCCAGCTTCACCCGCTGGGCCTCACCCCCGGAAAGTTCGGGCGCCGGCTGCCCCAGACGGATGTAGCCCAGGCCCACGTCCTGCAGGGTTTTCAGCCGCCGGTGAATTTTAGGGATGTGCCGGAAGAACTCCACCGCCTGGTCCACCGTCATATCCAGCACGTCGGCAATGTTCCTGCCCTTATACTTTACTTCCAGGGTTTCCCGGTTGTAGCGCCGGCCCTTGCAGACCTCGCAGGGCACGTAGACATCGGGTAAAAAGTGCATCTCAATCTTGATAATGCCGTCCCCGGCGCAGGCCTCGCAGCGCCCCCCCTTGACGTTGAAGCTGAAGCGACCCGGCTTATAGCCCCGCACCCGGGCTTCGGGCAGGCTGGCAAAGAGGTCCCGGATGTCGTTGAACACCCCGGTATAGGTGGCCGGGTTGGACCGGGGCGTACGGCCGATGGGAGATTGGTCCACGTTGATCACCTTGTCCAGGTGCTCGACGCCCCTGATCTCCCGGCAGGCCCCCGGCTGGGTGCGGCTGCCGTGGAGTTCCCGGACCAGGTACCTGTACAGGATCTCATTGACCAGGGTGCTCTTACCGGAACCGGAGACTCCGGTCACGCAGACGAATACCCCCAGCGGGATGGTTACATCTATTTGCTTGAGATTGTGTTCCGCCGCCCCGATCACCTCAAGCACCTTGCCGTTCGACTTCCGGCGCACGGCGGGGACGGGAATGAAGCGGCGGCCGCTTAGGTACTGGCCGGTTACCGATTCCGGGCTGTTCAGAATGTCCTGCAGGGTGCCCTGGGCCACCACCCTGCCTCCGTGTTCCCCGGCGCCCGGACCGATGTCGATGATGTGGTCTGCCGTACGGATGGTATCTTCGTCGTGCTCCACCACGATCACCGTATTGCCCAGGTCCCGCAGGTGCAGCAGGGTGTCCAGGAGCTTCTGGTTGTCCCGCTGGTGCAGGCCGATGCTGGGCTCGTCCAGGATGTAAAGAACCCCGGTCAGCCCGCTGCCGATCTGGGTGGCCAGGCGGATGCGCTGCGCTTCCCCGCCTGACAGGGTCCCCGCCGCCCGGTCCAGGGTGAGGTAATCCAGGCCGACGTTGACCAGGAAACCAAGGCGGGCATTGATTTCTTTGAGCACCTGGCGGGCAATGAGCCGCTCTCTTTCCGTCAGTTCAAGGCGCTGGAAAAACTCACGGGCCTGCTTCACGGACATGCGGGTGACTTCCACAATGGAGAGCCCCCCCAGTTTCACCGCCAGTGCTTCGGGCCGCAGACGTGCCCCGCCGCAGGCCGGGCAGGGGCGGTCGCTCATGTACCGCTCGATTTCTTCCCTGATGTAAGGGGAACTGGTCTCCCGGTAACGCCGGGCAAGGTTGTTGATCACACCTTCAAAGGTAGCCGTGTACTGGTGCCGCCGGCCGTATGTATCCCGGTAATTAACCAGGATTTTCTCCGTGCCGGTGCCGTAAAGGATTTTGTCCAGCTGCTCCGCGGTCAGCTCGGCTACCGGCGTGGAAAGGGAAAAGCCGTACTTTTCCGCCAGGGCTTCCAGGCACGCGTATGCATTGGTGCCCTTGAACCAGCCCTCTATGGCTCCCCCGGCAATGGACTTACGCTTGTCGGGAATGACCAGGTCGGGGTCTATCTCGCGCTTCACCCCCAGGCCCGTGCACACCGGGCAGGCCCCGTACGGGCTGTTGAAGGAAAAAAGCCGGGGGGCTATCTCCGGGAGGCTGATGCCGCATTCGGGGCAGGCGAAATTCTCGTTGAAGAGCACCTCGGGGCCGTCCATTACGGCAGCCAGGGCCACGCCCCCGGCCATGCCCAGCGCCGTTTCCAGGGAGTCGGCCAGACGGCGGGCCACGCCGGGGCGGATGATCACCCGGTCCACCACTACTTCTACAGTATGCTTTTTATTCTTATCCAGCTTGATCCCCTCAGCCAGGTCCCTGACCTCGCCGTCAACCCGCACCCGGGAAAAGCCGCTCCTGCGGATTTCCTCCAGCACCTTCTGGTGCTCGCCCTTCTTCCCCCGCACGACCGGGGCCAGGATCTGCAAACGGGTGCCTTCCGGCAGGGCCGTAAGCTGGTCCACCATCTGGTCCACCGTCTGCCGGGAAATGGGCTTGCCGCAGGACGGGCAGTGGGCCCGGCCCACCCGGGCAAAGATAAGGCGAAGGTAATCGTATATTTCCGTAACCGTCCCCACAGTGGAACGGGGGTTGTGGCTGGTAGTTTTCTGGTCGATGGAAATGGCCGGGGAAAGACCCTCGATATAGTCCACGTCCGGCTTGTCCATCTGGCCAAGGAACTGGCGGGCATAGGCCGACAGGGACTCCACGTAGCGGCGCTGGCCTTCGGCATAGATGGTGTCGAAGGCCAGCGAAGACTTCCCGGAACCTGAAAGGCCGGTGAATACCACCAGCTTTCCCCGGGGAATCTCCACGTCAATATTTTTTAAATTGTGTACCCGCGCTCCCTTAACGACAATTTTATCCAGCATGGCGCTTCCTCCATATGCCCTTCTACTCCCCCACAACTTCCCCCACGGGCACCAGGCTCCTGTCCAGACCCTGCAGTTCCAGCCGCAATTCGATGATCGCATCCCGCAGCTCCGCGGCCTTCTCGAACTCCAGGTGGCGGGCGGCTTCCCGCATTTCCTTCTCCAGCCGGGCGATCATCTGCTTCAGCTCTTTTCTGGTCCGCTTCTTCGGCCGCGTTTTATCCCCCGCCTGGTACACAGCCTTCGGCTCCGCCGCCCGGGTGGCCTCAATCACATCCCGCACTCCCTTGACCACCGTCCGGGGAACGATGCCGTGTTTTTCGTTGTACTCCATCTGGATGCGACGCCGGCGTTCCGTTTCCCTGATCGCCCGTTCCATTGATTCGGTCATGCGGTCGGCATAAAGGATCACCTTGCCCTCTGCATTGCGGGCGGCCCTCCCGATGGTCTGGATCAGGGAGCGTTCCGAGCGCAGGTAACCTTCCTTGTCGGCATCCAGGATGGCCACCAGGCTGACCTCGGGCAGGTCCAGGCCCTCCCGCAACAGGTTGATCCCGACCAGCACGTCAAAAACCCCCAGGCGCAGGTCCCTGATAATTTCCATGCGCTCGATGGCATTGATCTCGGAGTGCATGTAACGCACCTTGATGCCAAGCTCCCGCAGATAGTCGGTGAGGTCCTCGGCCATTTTCTTGGTCAGGGTGGTCACCAGCACACGGTGGTTCCTGGCCACCCGCTGCCGGATCTCCGACACCAGATCGTCAATCTGGCCCCGGGTGGGCCGCACCGAAAGCTCGGGGTCCACCAGCCCCGTGGGCCTGATGATCTGCTCCACCACCTGGCTGCTGTGCTCCAGCTCATAGGGGCCGGGCGTGGCCGAGACGAAGATGACCTGGTTGATCTTCCGTTCGAATTCTTCAAACTTGAGAGGCCTGTTGTCAAAAGCCGAGGGCAGGCGGAAGCCGTATTCCACCAGGGCTGCCTTGCGGGAGCGGTCGCCCTCGTACATCCCCCGTACCTGGGGCACCGCCACGTGAGATTCATCGATGAAGAGCAGGAAGTCTTCCGGGAAGTAGTCCAGCAGTGTATAAGGCGGCTCCCCGGGAGCCCGGCCCGTCAGGTGACGGGCATAGTTCTCAATGCCCTTGCAGTAACCCATTTCCCGCATCATCTCGATGTCGTACCGGGTCCGCTGCTCCAGGCGCTGGGCCTCGAGCAATTTGCCCTGCTTTCTCAATTCGGCCAGCCTTTCTTCCAGTTCAGCCTCAATCGCCGCTATGGCCCTTTCCATGCGGGGCCGGGAAACGGTGTAGTGGCTGGCCGGGAAGATGGAGACGTGCTGGCGCTCCCCGATGACCTCCCCGGTGAGCACGTCGAATTCCAGCAGCCGTTCGATTTCATCCCCGAAGAAATCGATACGGATGGCCCTTTCGGTATAGGATGCAGGGAAGACCTCCACCACATCACCCAGCACCCGGAACTTTCCCCGGGTGAAGTTCACGTCGTTACGCTCGTACTGGATATCCACCAGCTTGCGCAGCACCGCATCCCGGTCACAGGTACTTCCCTTGCGCAAGGAGAGCACCAGGTTGCGGTACTCCGCGGGGTCACCCAGGCCGTAAATGCAGGACACGCTGGCCACGATGATCACGTCCCTGCGCTCAAAAAGAGCACAGGTGGCCGAGTGGCGCAGCTTATCTATTTCATCGTTGATGGACGAATCCTTTTCGATATAGGTGTCCGTCTGAGGTATATAGGCTTCGGGCTGGTAATAATCGTAATAGCTGATAAAGTATTCGACCGCGTTCTCGGGGAAAAACTCGCGGAACTCGCTGCAGAGCTGGGCGGCCAGGGTCTTGTTGGGGGCCAGCACCAGTGTGGGGCGCTGCACCGCCTGGATTACCTGGGCCATGGTATAAGTCTTCCCGGAACCGGTGACACCCAGCAGGGTCTGCATGGGGTAGCCTTTTTGCAGCCCTTCCACCAGCCGGGCAATAGCCACGGGCTGGTCGCCCCGGGGCTCGAAATCCGATTTAAGCTTAAAAGGACGTTCCTGGTAAGGCACCGTCACCACCCCACTTCTTTTGAT
>NZ_JBNATZ010000097.1:335-8622 GCF_049701015.1 Desulfofundulus sp. | reverse complement strand
CCGCTGCCTTCACCCCTTTTACCGGTGGCCGGCGCCACCGATGAACCAGTTTCCCCGGATGAAGAAGTCGTGTTGAGGCCCTGGCTGGTGGAGGGGTTTTTGTTTCCCGCCGGTCAGGTCGCCGAGATGTTTTTGAAGGGTGGCTTTTCTCGGGATGTGGTCATGCTGTCCGCCGGCTGGCACTACTGGCGCCGGGTCACGCTCTGGGCCATGGAGCTGATGGTCAGGCAGCGGTTTATCCCCCTGCTGGATGAAAAAAGCTATCAGGCCGTCTGGAGGCCCGCGTTCAACGCCAGGGAAGACCTCTCCCGGTTGGAGTTGCTGGCCCGGTCCATGCCACCGGTATGCCGTGCCGTGGCCGCTTTGAAAAATGGCCCCGGCCCGCCGGAAGGGATCGCAACCATCCTCCCGGCGCCCGACATCCTGGTGATGGATTTTGTCCGCCAGGTGGTGCAGGAAAAGATATCCGGATGGCTGGTCTCATCGCCCGGTGCACGGATCAAGGGCCGTCAAAACAGTCCGGCCGCTCGCTGGGTGCAGGCGCTGGTCCGTGGGGGAGGGCCGGTGGAATTGCCGCAGGACATGCTCAAGGAAATGACCGGGCAGTTAATAGCCTGGCGCTTGCCCTTGTCCCGGCGCCGGCAGGTTTCTTTTCGCACCTGTTTCCGCCTGGAACCGCCGCCCGCTGACGAAGAAACCTGGACTTTGAGTTTCTTCTTGCAGGCCGTGGATGACCCAAGCCTGCTGGTGCCGGTGGAGATGGTGTGGAAGGAAAGCGGTGCCGCCTTAACTTTCCTGCACCGGCGCTTTGAAAACCCCCAGGAGCGCCTCCTGGCCGACCTGGGTCAGGCCTGCCGGCTTTTCCCGCCGCTGGAGAGGTCCTTGCAGGAACCCTGTCCCACCCGTTGTGAACTCACCACTGCCGAGGCGTATGCTTTCCTGAAGCAGGCCGTGCCGTTGTTTCAGGAAAGGGGTTTGGGCGTGCAGGTACCTTCCTGGTGGGGTGGGGGAGCTGACGGACCCGTTCCGGGTATGCGTTTAAAGTTGAGAAGATATAAGGAAGGGCAGAGTGAAGGGGTGGGCCGGGGAATCCTCGGACTGGATACCCTGGTGGAGTTCCAATGGGAACTGGCCCTGGGCGGGGAGACCATCAGCAGGGAAGAATTTGAAAAGCTGGTGGCCTTAAAGCTTCCTCTGGTGCAAGTGAGGGGGCGGTGGGTGGAACTTGTGCCCCGGCAGGTGGAAAAGATCCTGGAAGTGCTGGCCGGAAGCAGGGAAAATAATGTTATCACCCTGGGGGAGGCCATGCGCCTGGCGGCGGGTATGCAGACCCGGTCCGGCCTGGAGCTTGATGACCTGCCCGTGCTGGACGTGACGGGAGAGGGAGAACTGTCCCCGCTGCTGGAGAAATTGAAGAATGATGATAAACTGGACCCGCAGCCGTTGCCGGCGGGGTTCCGGGGACAGTTGCGCCCGTACCAGGAAAGGGGCTTTTCCTGGCTGGCCTTTCTAGCCCGCATGGGCATGGGCGGCTGCCTGGCCGATGATATGGGACTGGGCAAGACCGTGCAGTTTATTGCTTTTTTGCTGCACCGCCTGGAAGAGGGGCGAGCCCGGGGGCCGTCCCTGCTGGTATGCCCCACTTCAGTGGTGGGCAACTGGCAGCGGGAAGTGGCCCGTTTCGCACCGGACTTGAAGGTTCTGGTTCATCACGGGCCGCAGCGGTTGCGGGGTAAGAAGTTTGTCCGGGAGGCTGGTGCCTGCCACCTTGTCCTCACTACTTATTCCCTGGTTCAGCGGGACGAACGTCTGCTGGCGGAAGTGGAATGGGACGGGGTGGTTCTGGACGAGGCCCAGAACATCAAAAACCCGGCTGCCAAACAGACCCGCAGCGTGAAGAAATTAAAAGCGGGCTACCGCTTTGCCCTTACCGGCACACCGGTGGAGAACCGCCTTTCGGAACTTTGGTCCATCATGGACTTTTTAAACCCCGGTTTTTTAGGCCCGGCGGCCGATTTCAACCGCCGTTTCGCCCTGCCTGTAGAGCGGTACGGGAACCGGGAAAAGACCCGGCGGCTGCAGCAGCTGGTGAAGCCGTTCATCCTGCGCAGGGTGAAAACCGACCCCCGTATTATCCAGGACCTGCCGGAAAAACAGGAAAGCCGGGTCTACTGTAATCTCACCAGGGAGCAGGCCACCCTGTATGAAGCGGTGGTCCAGGAGATGATGGAACGCATAGAAAAGGCGGAAGGCATGGAGCGTCGGGGCCTGATCCTGTCTGCTCTCACCAGGTTGAAGCAGATCTGCAACCACCCGGCGCAGTTTCTTGGCGACGGCATACTGTCGGCCCGGCGGTCGGGTAAAATGAAGCGCCTTCTGGAAATGCTGGAAGAAGTGCTGGCCGGCGGCGAGAAGGCGTTGATCTTTACCCAGTTCGCCCGCATGGGGGAAATTTTGAAGAACCACCTGCAGGCCCAATTTGGCCGGGAGGTACTTTTCCTGCATGGTGGTGTGGGCCAGCGCCAGCGGGACCGCATGGTGGAACGCTTCCAGCAGCAGGGCGGGCCGCCGTTTTTCGTAATTTCCCTGAAGGCCGGCGGGGTGGGCCTGAATCTGACGCGGGCCAACCACGTCTTCCACTTCGACCGCTGGTGGAACCCGGCAGTGGAAGACCAGGCCACCGACAGGGCTTTCCGTATAGGTCAGAAACTCAATGTTTTCGTCTACAAGTTTGTCACCGGCGGCACCCTGGAAGAGCGCATAGACCAGTTGATTGAGGAGAAAAAGAGTCTGGCTGCAACTATTGTGACAAGTGCCGAGGAGTGGCTCACGGAAATGACTACTGCAGAATTGCGGGAACTGTTGACCCTGCGTGCCCGGGTACTGGGTGAAGAGTAGGAAGGGGATGGTGAAGGCTTTTGGCTTCCAAAAGAGATTTTGGTGCCACCTGGTGGGGCAGGCGCTGGCTCGAGGTACTGGAATCTTTCGGCTGGGATACGAGGCTACGGCGGGGACGGGCTTACGCCAGGGCGGGCAACGTTCTGGAAATCGATATAAAACCCGGGGTGGTTTCGGCCCGGGTGCAGGGCAGCCGCCCGCGTCCCTACCGGGTGACCATAGAGGTTAAGACCCTTTCAGACCGGGAATGGGAAAGGGTGACAGGTATCATGGCCGGCCGGGCCGTTTTTGCCGCCCTGCTTCTCGCGGGGGAGATGCCCCGGGATATTGAAGAGGCCTTCCGCGAGGCGCGCCTGTCCCTGTTCCCCCGCTCGGCGGGGGATATCAGGACCGATTGTTCGTGTCCCGACTGGGCCAATCCCTGCAAGCATATTGCCGCCGTCTATTACCTGCTGGGAGAGAAATTTGATGAAGACCCCTTTTTCCTCTTCCTGCTCCGGGGCCGCACCCGGGAGCAGTTGATTTCCGCCCTGAGGGAAAAAAGGGCGGCCCGGGTGGAACAGGAAGAGCAGGAGGAGATTGCTCCGGTTTCGCCGGAACCAGCCGGCGGCCCGTCCCTGGAAGGAGAGCTCGACCGCTTCTGGGATGAAGGTGAAGAGCTGACCGGCCTGCGCTTTTGGCCGGTGCCGCCGGAAGTGGAGGCCGGGCTGCTGAAAACCCTTGGACCGCCTCCATTCTGGAAGGGGAAGGAGCCTCCGGACGTGGTTCTGGCCGACATCTACAGGCTCATAAGCCGCCGGGCGCAGGAAGAATGGCCCGGCGATGGTGACCGGGGTGCCGGTTGATCCCGACCGGTGGGCAAGCTCGCTCTTGATTCCGCATGGAAGCCTGTGCGTGAAGCTGGGAGGATAAAATGGAAAAGTTTATTCAAGAAGTCATTATCAGGGAGGTCAATAACCACCGGGGCAAAACCAGCTACCGCACCCCCCTCGTTGGTTTTGCCCGGGCCGGTAACCCCGGGTTTGCTAAATTAAAGGAAGTGGTCGGCCCCGGCCATTTGCTCCCGCAAGACTTATTGCCGGGCGCCCGCTCCGTGGTGGCTTTTTTCCTCCCCTTCACTCCGGAGCTGGTGAAAATCCACCGCCGGGATCCTTACATTAGCCGCCAGTGGGCGGAGGCCTATATTGAAACAAACCGTTTGATCGGCGAAATATGCCGTGTGCTGGCCCGGGAACTGGAAGGCCGGGGGGTAAAGGCCGCCTGGCAGGAGCCCACCCATAATTTTGACCCGGTGGCCCTGGTGTCTTTCTGGTCCCACAAACATGTAGCCTTCCTTTGCGGGTTGGGTACCTTCGGGCTGCACCACATGCTCATCACTCCGTCCGGGTGTGCCGGTCGCCTGGGGAGTCTGGTGGTGGATGTGGATCTCTCCCCAAACCCGCCGGTGGCTGGGGAGAACTGCCTGTACCGGCGGGAAGGAACCTGTACGGCCTGTATCAAGCTCTGCCCCACCGGGGCGTTAAGTGTGGAGGGGCTGGATAAAAAGAAGTGTTACCGGCGCCTTCTGGAAGTGGACGCTTATTACAGCGACCTCGGCCTTTGCGACGTTTGTGGAAAATGCGCCACCGGTCCCTGCTCCCTGGGGGTGCCGTGATGTGCTGGGTTCACCGGGTTCACTGAATATTTACGACGACAGATCTCTGGAGGTGGGTGTGCGACCATGCTAATCCGGGACTTCATGGCCAGAGAGCCCGTATGTCTGCGACCTGATGATACCGTTCATCATGCGGCCAGGATTTTCAGTGAATACGAAATTGACGGGGCTCCGGTGGTAGACGAGACCGGGAAGCTGGTCGGGATCTTTACCAAGACTCATGTTATGCGGGCCATCGCAAAGGGCATGCCCGTGGAAACCGCTGTGCGCCATCTGATGCGCCGGCAGGTGCACACCATATTTGAAGATGACGTACCTGAGAACGCGTGGGAGATGGCCCTGAAGTACGGAATTGGCCGTTTGCCGGTCGTGGACCGGCAGAACCGGCTGGTGGGGATGATGACCCGCACCCGCCTGGTGCAGGCTTTTGAACAAAAATATGAAAATATTATCAGCTTTTTGAATGCAGTTTTAAACTGTGCCCTTACAGGCATTTGTGCGGTTGATGAAAAAGGAACGGTGGTTATTTTCAACCAGTCCGCCGCACGAATTACCGGTCTACCTGTTGACCGGGTGGTGGGCCGCCATCTAGAGGAAGTTATTCCACAATCGGGTTTGCTTAATGTGCTGCAGACGGGCAAGGCCAGTTACGGCCAGAAGATCGTCCTGCACCGGACCACCGTCATTGCCAACCAGGCACCTGTAATTTATGGCCACAAGATTATCGGTGCGGTGAGTCTTTTCCATGATGTTTCCGAAGTAGAAGCACTTTCCCAGCAGCTGGAAACGGTAAAAAGAATGGCCCAGGAACTTGATACCATTATTAATGCATCCAGTGAGGGGATTGCCCTGGTCGATGAAGAAGGCAGATTGATTAAGCTTAACCGCACCTATGAGCAGGTGGAAGGGGTCCCGGGGGAAAAGATCCGGGGGTTGAGGGCGAAGGACCTCGTCCAGAGCGGTTACCTGTCCTTTCTGGCGGTGCTGGCAGCGCTCGAAAAGGGAGGTTCCGCCTGTGTTATCGAACGCCTGCGGACGGGGCGGGAAGTGCTGACCACCGCGACTCCCATAATGGACGAGCAAAACCGTGGCATTCGCCGGATCGTGGTTAACTGCCGGGACCTGACCGAGTTGGCCGAACTGCGCCGCCAGCTGGAAGAAGAGCGGGCTCGTTACCATGCTGAACTGGAAAGTCTACGCTGGGAAGCCCGGGAACCGGGCAGGCTGGTGGCCAAAAGCTCGTCCATGAGGGACGTGCTGGCCGTGGCTCAAAGGGTGGCACCCTATGACAGCAACATTCTCATTCTCGGTGAGTCGGGAACCGGTAAAGATCTCCTGGCCCGCTTTATCCACCAGCGGTCCGCCAGGGCGTCGGGGCCGTTTATCTCCGTTGACTGTGCGGCTATACCGGAGAACCTCCTGGAATCAGAACTTTTTGGCTATACGCCGGGTGCTTTCACCGGTGCCGACCGCCAGGGGAAACCGGGGCTGATTGAAATGGCGGAAGGAGGCACTCTTTTTTTGAATGAGATCGGAGAACTTCCCCCAGGCCTCCAGGCAAAACTCTTAACGGTGATTCAGGAAAAGCAGGTGCGCCGTCTTGGGGGGATAAAGCCGTGCCCTGTAAACTTCCGCTTGATTGCGGCGACCAACAGGGATCTGCAGCAGATGGTCGAGGAGGGTGCTTTTCGAAGGGATCTTTACTACAGGATCAATGTAATACCCATTCGCATCCCTGCTCTGCGGGAGCGCCCCGAGGATATCCCTGTACTGGTGCATCACTTCCTGCATCGTTTCAATAAAAAGTTCAATGTTTTCAGGCAGATAGCCCCTGAAACCATGGAGTGGTTACAAAACTATCCCTGGCCGGGTAATGTCCGGGAACTGGAGAACGTCATGGAGCGGTTGGTGGTTATCTCTCTGGAAGAGGTAATCAGGCCGGGGTCTCTGCCGGAACATATCAGGAAAATGGCCGCTTCCGGACTGGTGAAAAAGGGGAGCCCGGAGCCGGAGTTGCTTTTGAATCTGTACCGGAAGCTGGGGAGTACCAGGAAAGTGGCTGCAGCTTTAGGTGTGAACCAGTCCACTGTAGTAAGGTGGTTGAAGAAATACGGGTACAATCTTTCTACCTCCCGTTCTTAGTCGGGCAGGCACTGTTGCCTGAGGCAGTTAAGGCCGCCTCTGTTAAAACGCCGGAGGTGGCTTTGTTTCTGATGCAAACCCGATGCATTTCGTTTAATGCATCGGGTTTCGGGGGGAAGGGGCATTTTTAAAACTTTAAGGGCAGGCGGGTTGAGATAAATCTGCCAGCCCCTCTTTTTCCTGGCATTATTATTGCAAGAATCTTTAGAATTGAGAGCCAAAGATAGAGTTGGAGAAAGAGGGGGAGTTAATTTATGGAGGACGTGGTAATTGTAGCAGCAGTTAGAACGGCCATTGGTGACTTTGGTGGTGCGTTCAGGGATATGCTTTCCCACCAGCTGGCCGTGCCAGTCATTCAAGAAGTATTGAGGCGGGCCGGCATAACGGGGGATATGGTAGATGATGTAATCCTAGGGAATTGTATCCAGCGTTCAGACGAGCCCAACGTGGCCAGAACGGCAGCCCTGGTGGCCGGTCTACCGGTGCAGGTTACGGGCATGACCATCCAGCGCCAGTGTTCCTCTGCGATGCAGGCCATTGTTTCCGGCTACCAGCAGATCGTCACCGGTGATTCGGAAATTGTGGTGGCCGGGGGTACCGAAGCCATGAGTTCCGTTCCCTATGTGCTGAAGGGTGCCCGCTGGGGTCAACGCCTGCAGCATGGTGAAATGACCGATGCTCTCTGGGAAACTTTGACCGACCCCATTCATCACATTTTAATGGGGGAAACGGCCGAAAGACTGGCGGATAAATACGGGATCACACGGGAGGAACAGGACGAGATCGCCCTGCGCAGCCACCAGAACGCCTGCCGGGCCATTGAAGAAGGCCGCTTTAAGGAAGAAATCGTTCCGGTGTCCGTACCGCAGCGCAAAGGGCCCCCCAGGGTGGTGGACAGGGATGAACACCCCCGCCCGGACGTAACCATGGAAAAGCTGGCGCAGCTCCCGCCGGTTTTCCGCAAGAACGGTACGGTCACGGCCGGCAACGCCTCGGGGCTCAATGACGGCGCGGCGGCTGTTTTGCTCATGTCCGCGTCCAAAGCCAGGGAACTGGGTTTAAAGCCCATGGCTCGCATCGTCAGTTTCGCCCGGGCCGGGGTGGAGCCGGACCTGATGGGTTATGGGCCGGTGCCGGCCATACGTAAGGCGCTCAAGAGGGCCGGGCTTACCCTGGGAGATATCCAGCTGGTTGAATTGAACGAAGCCTTTGCAGCCCAATACCTGGCCTGTGAAAAGCTTCTGGAATTAAATCGAGAGATCACCAATGTCAACGGCAGCGGTATAGCCCTGGGCCATCCCGTAGGATGTACCGGCGCGCGCATAGTGGTAACCCTGCTTTACGAAATGGCCCGCCGCGACCTCCGCCTGGGTCTGGCTTCCCTGTGTGTCGGCGGCGGCATGGGGATGGCTCTGATTTTGGAGAGGGTGTAACGGGTTTCGAGTGTTCAGCTCACCGCAAAAAATATTTTAACAGGAGCGATGTGTATGCATTATCAACTAACGGAGGATCTGGAGATGCTTCGCCAGGTGGTAAGGCGGATGTCTGAAGAGAAGGTGGCTCCACGGGCCGCTGCCATTGACGAAGAAGATG
>NZ_JBNATZ010000097.1:0-325 GCF_049701015.1 Desulfofundulus sp. | reverse complement strand
TATCCCTGGGATTTAAAGGAACTGTTTGCCGGGCAGGGACTGTTGGGGGCCGGGGTGCCGGAGGCATACGGGGGTACCGGGCAGGGCCTGCCGGCGGTGTGCCTGATTGTGGAGGAGATTGCCAGGGTTTCTGCTTCCGCCTCATTGATTGTCGCAGCCCAGGAGCTGGGTTTGATGCCTATTCTGCTGGCCGGGACTGAAGAGCAAAAGCAAAAGTACCTTCCCGCTCTTGCGTCGGGGGATGACATCTGTGCCTTTGCGCTTACCGAGCCCAATGCAGGTTCCGATGCCGGTTCGTTCAGAACCAGGGCCCGTCGTGAGGGAG
>NZ_JBNATZ010000096.1:0-8721 GCF_049701015.1 Desulfofundulus sp. | reverse complement strand
AAAAAGGTGGTCTGGTCTTACGGCTGGGGCAGGCCGGTGCCGCCGGGCACGCCCGGCCACCTGGCCAACCCTGTGCAGGCCGTCCGGCTGCCAAACGGGCACACCCTGATCGTGGACCAGGGCTTCACCGGGGGCCGGGTGCTGGAAGTCGACGCTAAAAAGCAGGTCGTCTGGCAGGTAGGCGACGGTACATATGCCGTGCCGCCCGCCCCACAGGGGGGTGCGCAGGGAACGGCAGCCGGCAGTGGGGTGGCTCCGGCCGGGACGGGTGCCGTCAATGCGCCTCCGGCCGGTACTGTGTCCGGGGCAGTCAGGCTGAAGCGCCCCACGGGTGCCCTGCGGCTGCCCAACGGGAACACGCTCATTGCCGATGCCGGTACTTCCACCCTGCTGGAAGTAACTCCGGACCGCCGGGTTGTCCGTTCCCTTTCCTGGAGGGATGCGCTGGCCGGCCTGCCCGTGATGAACCAGTGGCTGGCCGCTCCCCTGGATGAGTGCAGGGTGATCGTACCCCTGACGCTGACCAGCTCCAGGTCCCGGGTGCTGGTGGTCACTTTTCCAGCCTCGCTCCCATGCGGCGCAGAGTCTGCTGCACCCAGCTGATCTGGGTGGGGCCGAAGCGGGCCGGTACCTCCCCGAACAGGACGGCCCGGGCTGCTGCTGCCCCCGCCGCGTCCCCCAGCACGCACAGGTTGGGGATGACCCGTACTTCCGCCCAGGCCAGCGAGGAAGCACCTGTCGCATAACCGGGCACCAGCAGGTTTTCGGCCTGGGAGGTGACCAGCATGCGGTAAGGAAGGTAGACGGGGTTCCGCGGTTCCCCGCCCCGCCTCTCCCAATCGGGGCGGACGGTCCCCGTGACCGGCCAGGTGTAGATTCCGTCCCGTTTTAAGTCCTGGAACGTATAGGCGTTGATGTCCATGGCGTAATAAGCCAGGCCGACGCGGGTGGGGTAGTTGTACGCGTCGGCCCCGGGCCGGGTTGACCGTACCCTGTCCTGGCCTGTCTTTCCGGCACCGGTTTCCACAGGCCGGCCTCCCGTAGCCGCCCCGCCAGGTCCGCCCCCGGCTTCCTGGCAGGCCCTTGCCGTCAGGGCGTAGTTCGTGTTCTCCGTCCCGTGGCCTGCTTTTTCCGCGTCCAGAGGTATGTGGACGGTTTCCCGCAGGTAGAGTACATCTCCCACCACCGGCTCCCCCCGGCTGTCCCGCACCAGTTCCGCCCTGGCAAAACCGTAACGGTGCCCCGTAGCGGGGCTGACCGCGGAAAACTGCCGCAGCGCGTCCAGGAAGGCCGGGTTTTTTAATATCTCCACGGCTCTGAGCCGGGCGTTGTCCACATCCAGGCTGTCCTCACGCACGGTGGGGTAACGGGTGGTCCCCCTGTCCCGCAGGCAGGCCCTCCCGTCGACGTTGAAAACCACCAGGGCGTTTACCCACCATTCGGAACCGTCCCGCCCTTCTGAGGCGGCGTTCAGCGGCTTTATGGCCAGGCCCAGGGGGCCGTAGCGGTCGTTAAAGGCCCTGACAACCCGGCTTTCCCTGAAAGTGCGGCTGCCTCCCGCGATGCCCAGGCCGCCGCGCGGGTCACGGATAAAGGTCAGGTCGCCCACTTTCAGCACCTGCCCCGCCTCCAGAGGGGGCGTTTCCACGCCCCTTACCTTGAACATCAGCGTGGCCGCCTGCTGGCGGGCCAGCCCGGTGCTGGCTGGACGGGCCGTTTGCCCACCCTGTCTTGAATCCCGTTCCGACCCATCGAGGTACGCCGCCGGCCAGTCGTAGCGCCCGGCGGTGGTGGTCACTCCGGCCAGGCGCGCCAGGCGCCCGTCGTCCGAGGCGTCCACGAATACCTGTCCCTCAATCCGGCGCACGTCGCTGCCCCAGCTGGTCACCCCGTTCCTGCCGGGGAAAACTTCCCGCAGCACCAGCCGCACGATGCGCCGGGGGCGGCCGGTATAATCTACCGCTTCTATATCGTGGCACCAGAGAATAGAGATATTATCGTGTGTCGCCAGGTCTGCCCGGAGCAGGATGGCCATGGCTCCCGGGTTGTAAAACTGGCCCGCCTGCCTGTACCAGCGGGCGAAGGAGCCTTGAGCGACCAGGTGTCCCCGCCAGTACCGGGCATCAAAAAAGTTTTGCCCGCCGTTGGTCCCGATACTGCCCAGGGCCGGTACGGGGTCCGGTACCACCAGCAGGATGGACTTGTGCGGGGCGGCCAGGGCGGCGGTGCGGGCTGCGGCGCAGCCGGCAAAGCTGCCGCCGTAGATCACAATGTCGTAATGTTCCGCCCCGGCGGTTGAACCTGCGAGGTACCGGGCGGCCGGCAGCAGCAGGGGGAGGAGGAAGAAAAGGGCCGGCAGGACGAGTGAAAAGAGTCGGCATGTAAAATGCCTTAGCAGGTCCTCTCTTTCAAGCACAGGCTTTGTCCCAGTTTCCATCCCATTGTCCTTTCGTAAATTTTTTCCGGCAGAGGGTGCCGGGACAGGGCTTTCTGTGGTATAATATTCCTGTTTCAAGCTCAAAGTTTTCTGCCCCGGTTCCCGGTGCAGGTAACAGCTTGCACCGGGCCGGAAAGATTTGTAGTAGTATTTAAAGGAAGGAGTGTCAGCCCGGCGGCGGGCTGGAGAGGAACATGCTGGACGTACAGTCGATACAAAAGATTCTACCCCACCGGTACCCCTTCCTGCTGGTGGACAGGATTGTGGAAGTGGAAGAAGGGAAGCGGGCCGTGGGTATAAAGAATGTGACCATCAACGAGCCATTTTTTGCTGGCCACTTTCCCGGCCACCCTGTGATGCCCGGCGTCTTGATTATTGAGGCTATGGCCCAGGTTGGGGCGGTAGCTCTCCTGCAGGTGCCAGAATTTGCCGGGAAGCTGGCTCTTTTTGCAGGCATCGACAGGGCCCGTTTCCGGCGGCAGGTGGTGCCCGGCGACCAGCTGCACATTGAAGTTCAGGTCCTCAAGATGCGCGGCAACATTGGCAGGGCCGCGGGACGGGTCATGGTGGGAGACCAGCTGGCGGCAGAGGCGGAACTGATTTTTGCTGTGGGACAGGGGGACTGATCAAATTTTCCTTGAACGGGCAATAAGCTAAAAAAGCTTGTCCAGAATCCACCGCACCCCGTTTATCACCCTCCGACATCATATGACGCGGTTTGTAGTTATTAAGTTCATGGTGGTACAATACCACTGATATTATGGGTTATTGTCGGTTGCGGAGGGATAGGCTTGTTCAAGGTAATGCTGGGCCTGTTGCTGGCCACCGGGATTACCCTGGCGGCAACCCCATGGGTGCGGCGGCAGGCTTTCCGTTGGGGAGCGGTAGACCGGCCGGATGCCCGCAAGGTGCACAGGGGAATTATGCCGCGCCTGGGCGGCCTGGCGGTGTACGCGGGTTTTGTGGCGGCCGTCCTGGCCACCATGCACCTCACGCCTGGCATTTGCGGGCTGCTGCTGGGGATGACGCTTATCACGCTCCTCGGCGCAGTGGATGATATGCGGGGTCTTTCACCCCGCGTGAAGCTGGCCGGGCAGGTAGCTGCGGCACTGGTCCTGCTGCCTTTCGGCGTTCAGGTATATTTTGTCACCAACCCCTTAAACGGCCACATAATCGAACTCGGCTGGCTGGCTGTCCCTGTTACCATCTTCTGGGTGGTGGCTGTTGCCAATGCGGTCAATTTAATTGACGGGCTGGATGGTCTGGCCAGCGGCGTCTCCTGTATCGCCGCCCTGACCATGGCTGTGGTGGGCTGGACGCAGTGGAAGTTTTTCGGTGCCGCAGGCCAGCGGGAGGTAATCGTGCTGGCGTTGATCCTTGCTGCGGCGCTGGTAGGCTTTTTGCGCTACAACTTCCACCCGGCCAAAATCTTCCTGGGTGACTCCGGTTCCCTGCTGCTGGGTTATGCACTGGCCGTCATGGCGGTTATGGGCTTGACTAAGAGCGTGACTGCCGTTTCGGTGCTGGTCCCCATGGTTATCCTGGGCATCCCCCTGCTGGATACCTTTTTTGCCGTGTTGCGGCGCTATCACAGGCACCGGCCTATTTTCCAGCCTGATAAGGAACACCTGCATCATCAACTGCTTGCCCTCGGACTTTCACACCGGCAGGCCGTGCTGGTAATTTATGGCATCAGCGCCCTGCTGGGAGCCAGCGCGGTGGTGTTGAACCTGGTGGCTACCGACCAGGCCCTGGCTCTGCTGGTCATACTGGCCGTTTTGACCATTACCGCGGCCAACAGGGTGGGCGTGATCGGTGGAGCACCTGAAAAGGATCGACAGGTCTCGGGCAAATTATAGCTTGCGATACAGCAGCGGTCCTGCCATGGTGTAGGGCCGCTTATTTCATTTAGATGGGGGTGTTGGATTTTGCAGATCCGTAAGGCTATCATTCCGGCGGCCGGGTTGGGTGTGCGTTTTTTGCCGGCCACCAAGGCCCAGCCCAAGGAAATGTTACCCGTAGTCGACAAGCCCACCATCCAGTACATCATCGAAGAAGCGGTCCGTTCCGGTATTGAAGACATCCTGATTATCACGGGCCGTCATAAGCGGGCCATAGAGGACCATTTCGACAAGTCTCCGGACCTGGAGGAGCAGCTGAAAGCCAGGGATAAAATAGAACTTCTGGAACTGGTTCAGGATATCAGCGAAATGGTTGACATATATTATGTCAGGCAGAAAGAGCCCAGAGGCCTGGGCCATGCCGTTTACTGTGCCCGAAAGTTCATCGGCAACGAACCTTTCGCTGTGCTACTGGGCGACGATATAGTGCGCAGCAGAACACCGTGCTTGAAACAGCTTTTAAACCTCTACGAAGAATTGCCCGGCACCATCCTGGCGGTGCAGGAAGTGCCTCCGGAAGACGTGAGCAAGTACGGGATCCTGGATGCGGAACCCATCAGGGAGGGTGTGTACCGGGTGCGGGACCTGGTTGAAAAGCCTGCCCGTGAAGAGGCTCCCTCCCGCCTGGCCATCATGGGTCGTTACATAATTGACCCGCGCATCTTTGATATACTGGCCGAAATACCGCCCGGGGCGGGCGGGGAAATCCAGCTCACCGATGCCCTGCGGGTGCTCTGCCGCGAACAGCCCGTGTACGGCCTGGCCTTTAAGGGGCGGCGCTACGACGTGGGAGATAAGCTGGGTTACCTGAAGGCCATGGTGGAGTTTGCCCTGGAACGCCCGGACCTGGGCGAGGAATTTGCGGCCTATCTCAAGGAGGTTGTCCGGACCCTCTGAGGGCCCGGCAGGTACGGGAGCCGGTGGGAAAGGCCGGCTGTAAGTGTCCAGTCAGGCCGCTCTGTTAACTGCAAGGGCACGGCGTTTCCAGAGCGAGCGATTTTGCGGAGCGCCGGTGCCCCTCTTTGGCTACATAAGAAACGAAAGGAGTCGATCATGCGGATTCTGGTTACCGGCGGTGCCGGATTTATTGGTTCTCACGTGGTGGAACAGCTGGCGGCCTGCGGGGCGGATGTCGCGGTGCTGGACGACCTTTCCAGGGGAAGCCTTTCCAACCTGCACCCTGCAGCCAGCCTTTATCACGGTGATATCCGGGACGAGGAGTTCGTGCGGGAAACCCTGGCACAGTTCCGGCCCCTGGTGGTCATTCACCAGGCGGCGCAGGTGGACGTCCGGGCCTCGCTGGACGACCCGGCCCGGGATGCCGCGGTCAACATAGGCGGAACCATAAACCTGCTGGAGGCGTGCCGCCGCACCGGGGTGGAAAAGGTGGTTTATGCCTCCTCGGCGGCGGTTTACGGGGACCCCCTCTACCTGCCCGTGGACGAAGAACATCCCGTCCGCCCCCTGGCAGGGTACGGTATTTCCAAGCATACGGTTGAACACTACCTGGAAGCCTACCGGGGTCTTTATGGGCTGGATTATACCGTGCTGCGCTACGCCAATGTTTACGGCCCCCGGCAGGACGCTGCCGGCGAGGGGGGCGTGGTGGCCGTTTTTGTCCACCGGCTGCTGCGGGGTGACGTTCCCTGCATCTTTGGTGACGGCGAGCAGACGAGAGATTTTGTGTACGTGGGGGATGTGGCCGCGGCCAACCTGGCTGCCGTGAAAAAAGGCGGCGGCCGTGTGCTCAATGTGAGCACCGGCCGCGCTACCACGGTCAACGAGTTATACGTGCTGCTCCAGCAGCTTACCGGGTGCAGGGCAAAGGCCCACTACCGCCCGCCCCGGCCCGGGGATATTCGCCACAGCTACCTGTCCTGCAGCCTCGCCCGCGAAGTCCTGGGGTGGCAGCCCCGTACGGACCTGGCTGCTGGCCTGCGTCTGACGGTGGAGTGGTACAGGAAGAATGGCGGCTGTTAAGGAAAGGCGGCTATTTATGAACGGCTCTTGAGCCCGCCCGGCTGCCGGCGTTCTTGCTCTTCCGCTCCTCCTGGAGCTGCCTGAGATATTCTTCAAACATCTTTTGCCGCTTCTGGAGCTGTTTGAGCAGTTTTTGGCTGTTCATGATTTTTACCTCCCCGGACCATATTATTACCATAATATGGATGAGCTAAACCCGTACTTCGGCCCGACCCCTGATGTTCCGGCTCTCAAGAGGTATAAATTCCCTGACCTCCGGTAAACTAAGGCTTGTAAATTAATACTTACGGAGGGAAGGGAAGATGAATCCTTATCTGCAAATTCTCATCCGGGGAGTGGGAGCCTTTGTGGGGGTGCTTGTGATTACCCGGGTGGTGGGCAAATCTCAGGTCGGCCAGCTTACGGTGGCGGACTTCGTCAACGCCATCGTCCTCGGCTCCATTGCCGCTTCCATGGTGACGGACCTCAAGGAAAACGGCTGGTATTACGCCTTCGGGCTGCTGCTTTTCGGCCTCCTGACGGTTCTGGCCGAATATGCTTCGCTGAAGTACCGCCCGCTGCGCAAGGTGATCGAGGGGGAACCCACAGTGGTCATCCATAACGGTAAGATCCTGGAAAATAATATGAAAAAGTTGATCTATAACATTGACGACCTCATGATGCAGCTGAGGGAAAAAAATGTGTTCAACATTTCCGATGTCGAATTTGCCGTGGCTGAGCCGAACGGGCAGTTGAGCGTGCTCTTGAAGAGCCACAAGCAGCCCCTCACGCCCTCCGATATGCAGATACCCACCAAATACCAGGGCATTCCTTCGGAACTTATCGTGGACGGCGTGGTGATCCAGCAGAACCTGAAGCAGAACAACCTCACCGAAGACTGGCTCTACCGGGAACTGGAAAAGCAGGGCATCAAATCGGTCAAGGACGTCATGTACGCCAGCCTGGATACGGAAGGCAACCTTTATGTGGACAAAAAGGAAGACACCATGCAGCACGTCACCGATATTACCGACAAACTTCCCGGTAAGATGCCGCAGTAGGTGTGCGTGGTGCATGGGAATGACCGTCCGCCCGCTTTCACGGGGCGAGCTGCTTGAGCGCCGCTCGGGAGACAACTGTTAATCCGGTTGCGGGCAGAAGGCAAGCAGCCACTTGATGTTGAGCTGTGAAACGACAGGCGGCTTCTGCCGCTACCTTTTGACAAGGGGGGATCTTTACTTGCCTGCGAGCATATCCTTTGGTACCGACGGCTGGAGGGGCATTCTGGCCCGCGATTTCACCTTTGATAATGTGGCCCTGGTAACCCGGGCGGTGGCTGATTACCTGGAAGCCCACCGGCTGGCCGAAAAGGGTGTGGTGGTCGGCTACGATAACCGTTTCCTGTCGGAGCAGCTGGCTGCTACGGTGGCCGATGTCTTCACCGCGCGGGGCATCCCGGTCCACCTTACCGGAAGGGCCACGCCCACCCCGGTCACCGCTTTTGCCATCAGAGAGTACCGGGCCGGGGGGGCCGTAATGCTGACAGCCAGCCACAACCCGCCTGAATATAACGGTTTTAAGTTCATCCCCGAATATGCCGGGCCGGCCCTGCCCCATATCACCAGGGAGATCGAAGATAATATTCACCGCCTGCAGGCAGCCGGGGAACACCCGGGCGCCCCAGCCGGACCTCCCGGGGCCGCCGCCCGCGAGATCGACCCCCGGCCCGCTTACTTCGAGCACATCCGAAAGCTCGTTGACCTTGAGGCCGTCAGGAAGGCCCGCTTGAAGGTTGTCGTGGACCCCATGTACGGTGCAGGTATCGGTTACCTGGAGGATATTCTGGCCGGTGAGGGTATCCAGGTTGAGGTGATCCATAACCGGCGGGATCCCCTTTTCGGCGGCAGCCTCCCCGAGCCCACTGGAAAGTCCCTTGGGGAACTGCGCTCGCTGGTCCTGGAGCGTAATGCACACCTGGGGCTGGCCCTGGATGGTGATGCCGACCGTTTCGGCATTATTGACCGGGACGGCACTTATATTGCACCGAACCTGTTCCTGCCCCTGCTGTACTACCACATGCTCGAAACCCGGGGCGAACGGGGGCCGGTAGCCCGGACGGTGGCCACCACCCACCTGCTGGACCGCCTGGCCCGCGCCTATGACCAGGAAGCGTATGAGACGCCGGTTGGCTTTAAGTACATCGGCCAGCACCTGCTGGAGAAGGGCTGTCTTTTAGGAGGGGAAGAAAGCGGCGGTTTGTCGGTCCGCGGGCACATTCCGGAAAAAGACGGCATTCTGGCCGGGCTTCTGGCAGCGGAAATGGTGGCCGCACACGGCAAAAGCCTGGCCGACCTGGCCTCCGGCGTATGGTCCCGCTTCGGCCGCCTCTACAGCGAGCGGCTGGACGTACATACTTCGGCGGAG
>NZ_JBNATZ010000095.1:3842-8797 GCF_049701015.1 Desulfofundulus sp. | reverse complement strand
GGCCGGGACGGCGCCAGGGGCATGGCCGCCATCAGGGAAAAAGGGGGGCCCACCATCGCCCAGGACGAATCGACCTGCGTGGTCTTCGGCATGCCCAAAGCAGCGATCGACCTGGGGGCGGCGCTGAAGGTGGTCCCCCTGGGGGAAGTGGCGGAAGAGATCGTCAGGCTGGTGTAGGCTGTAAAACCTTATGGATTTATATCCACTTTGCAGAGCGAGCGGGAGCCAAAACAAGGTATAATCCAGGGAGGAGGTAATGATTATGAAAGTGGGAGCAGGTGGTTTACAGTCCTTAGCTTCCCAGGAGGCGGCACCGCTACGGCGTGTTGAGCCTCCGGCGGCGGTAAAACGGGAGGATGTCTTTCCCCAGGGTGCGCCTCCACCGGAAGAAGGGAGCTTCAGCCGGGAGGAACTGGTGGCCGCGGTGGGCCGCCTGAACCAGGCGGCAGAGGCTTACAACCAGCCCCTGGAGTTTCTGGTACGGGAAGAAGGGGATCAGATAAGGGTGGAGGTGGTTGACCGTCAAAGCGGGGAGATAAAAGGGGAAGTACCCGGACACGTCGTGCTGGAGGCGGCGCGGCAACCGCATAAAACCATCGGTTTACTCCTGGACCGGTACCTTTAAAACATTACTCATCACCTCTTTCCCCGGCCGGTTTCGCTACCTGAAATATTTCCCGGAGGGGAATTTCGATGCCCTGGATAGCTTTAAGGGGTAAGCTGTCCTGGGGGCCGAAAATTTCAGGCTTCCCATAGGTACCGTCTTCCCCCAGGTAATAGCGCTCAACATACCCGCCCAGGGGATCAACAATGAGGTATTCCTTGACGCCAAAGCGCTCGTACAGTGCCTTTTTTTCTCGTTTATCCCTGAGGGCGCTGTGGGTGGAGAGCACCTCGACGATTACCTCGGGCGGCCCCTGGACATTGGCCTCTGTAACCCTGGCCTGTTCGCATACCACCAGTACATCAGGCTGCACCACGTCGTATTCCGAAAGCACGACGTCGGTAGGCGCGACAAACGGCTCGCAAGGTGTGCCGGACAGAAGCCTCTCTAAACGGGCGTAAAAGCGTCCCACGATCTTCTGGTGAACAGTTGATGGGGAAGGGGTCATGTCGTAAGCCTGCCCGTCAATGAGTTCCCACCGTTCATCCCTGGACCACTTTAAATAATCGGCGTAGGTATACCTCCGGCTTGCTTTTGTGGCAGAAGGCATAATAACACATCCCCCATGTGGTTCTGTTACTTAATAGTATAATCATCCCCGCCGGTCTACAAAATAAGCTCCGGCGGCGCCGTTTTTCTGTATGTAGGCCCTGGCCCGCCCGGCCCTGCGGAAGTCCGTCAACGTGCGTGCCAGGCGGTCCCGCACCTTTGCGGCCAGCCGCAAGTTCTGCCGGTGGATACTGTCGATTTGAATCAGGAGAGCGGAGATTTCCGGCACGCCCGCACCGGTGTTCCCCACCCTGTCCAGCTCATCAATTTCCGCCCTTATATCATCAATGGCGGCGAGGTGCCGGGAGACAGCATCCACTGATTCCCCCGCTGCCGGCCCCTCCTGGAGCTCACACAGGTGCTCAAGCAAGGACTTCAATGCCAGCACTTCACCGTGCATTTCCTGCAGGAGCCTGAGTTTTTTTTCAGCCGCATTTTGTGAGTTCATTGTGGAATCATTCCTCCGGACTTCTGCTTGTTCAAGCCGCTTGTTGCAGTAAAACCGTTACCATCGGTACGGTGCCGCGTTGTCCAAAGCGAACGATTTGCGGAGCGCTGGTAACAGCACCCGGCGAAGCGAGGGTAACCGGACTGCGGCGTAAAACCAGCGGCACCGAAATGTAGCTTTAGAAAAGGTAACTTACTGAAACGGCAAAAAGATGACACTAAGGTGCAACTGCCATGCCGCATTTGCAGCGCCGCTAGTCCGGTCCGACGAAGCGAGCTGCGGTGCTGTCAGCGCGGAGCACTGGAGTAAGCGTGGACCCAGCACTCACTGGCATAGTAGCTCTACATAAAACCGGAGGTGTCGATTAAACCTGAAATATCAGGAGCAGAGCCGTATTTTAGTGAGTGCTGGGCGGCACCATAGCGGGGTCACTGAACACTTACCGCTGAGGTACACTCTCGGGCTTATACCTGATCAGCGGCCCGCCGCCTGCTCCACTTTCAGTTTGAGGGCCTGTTCCCAGGAGCCAGCCAGTTCTTCCAGCAACCCGGCCACCTCCTCCAGGACTTCCGCGTCCTTTTTTACATTTGCCTCCACAAGCCGCCGATACATATAATCGTAGAGTGCGGAAAGGTTTCTGCCGACCTCAATTTCCCGGTTGACGGTTTCCAGAAGGTATACGATGATGTCCTGCGCTCGCAAGCATGCCCGGTGCGCGCCGGGGATGTCCCGGGCGGCCAGGCAGTCCCTGGCCTGGCGGATGAATTTAACCGCACCGTTGTAAAGCATGAGCGTCAGCCGCCCCGGGTCGGCGGTGAGGACGGCGTTTTCCTGGTAATGCCGGTAGGGATTGGGGGCTACCTGCATCATTACAAGCTCACCTCTTTGGGATATGCGTTTCCTCTGGCCGGCTTTCTTTCAACCGTTTTTTGCTTTCGCTGCCGGTGTTTTGACCGGATACCGCAGCGGGTAAAATCCTTAACGGGCCTGGCCAGTGCCGAGTTGCTGGGCCAGCCAGGCACTCTGGGCGTTCATCTGCTGGATTGCCTGCTCCATGGTCGTGAATTGCTGCCAGTAGCGGTCCTCCATTTGCTGCAGTCGCTCCTGCATGGTGCTTATGCGCTCGTTCATGGCGGCTATCTGCCTGCCGATAGCGCTGTTGTCAGCGGTACTGTAGGAATTGCTGGTGCCGGCCCGGGCGGAAATAAGGGACATGGCGCTGTTGACGTCGTCGTAGAGCCGCATGGCGATGCCCTTCTCCGCATAGCTATCGGAACTCTTTGTAAATAAATTCATCACCCCGTCCGGGTCCTTCTGCAGGGCGTCCTTTAGCCTGGCTTCGTCAATGTAGAGTTTTCCCCCTTCCTGGTAGGAAAGGGTGGTGATGCCAACATCAGCCAGCGTGTCGTATCCGGCGGATAGCCCTGGCACAATAGCGGACATTGTAGCGCGCATCCTGGAAACCACGCTCTCCAGGAGACTGTCACCGCGCAGGAGGCCGCTCCTGGCTTTCTCCTCCCACTGCTTTTGCTGCTCGTCGGAGAGCTGTTGCCGCTGCTCGTCGGTAAGCGGCAGGTAATCCCTGTAGCGGGGTTCCGTGAGCTTGCCATTGATCTTATCTATAATTTCGTTATAGGCGTTGACGAAATCCTTAATGGCATTGAAAGCTGCATCGGTATCATTGGAAACGGTGATGGTGGCGGCGGCAGGGTTAGCAGGGTCGCCCTGTTTCAAGGTGAGGGTGATGCCGTTTATAGTTACGGTGTTCGAAGCGCTGGTTAAGCCAGTGGCATCGCCGAAGCTGAACTGGGCATCCTTACCGGTATAGGTGGTACCATCTCCTTTGAGCAAAAGCTTTAATGTGTTATTACCGTCCTCGAGGCTAGGATCCCCAAGCCCCCCATTGGCATCTTTATCTCCGGACAAGAAGTAGTGTACGTCGTTTGACACTTTTATTTTGGCAGTTGTTCCGGTAGAAGTAGTGGTGAGGAAAAAACGGTTTAAATTAGCATCGTAGCTGGCCGTGATGCCCAGATTGGCGGCGTTTATTGCCGAGACGACGGTGTAAATGCTGGCCGTGTTGGTGTCAAAAGAAAAATCCCTGCTGCCGTTAGCTCCTTCCAAAGTAAAAGTCAGAGTATCGTAACTCAGTCCGAATTGCTGTTTTAAATTTCTGGTTGACCCATCAGTATTAACTTCATCTGGCAGTGCAGCCTGGCTGCCTCTGGATACTCCCTGAGCCAGTTGTGTCACGGTTACGGTATACATCCCCGGCACGGCACTGGTGTTCGCCGAGGCACTGACAGCGGCCTCATTGGACGAAGAAGCCTTCCTGGCCTGGTATGTGGCCTGCAGCTTCATGTTGAAGACCTTGTCCCTGAAGGAGCGCAGGCTGTCGTAGATGGTTCGGTAGTCCTCCTGCTCCCAGAGGAGGATCTGCTTGTCCTGGTTCAACCGGTCCAGGGGTATCCTCTGCGCCTTCATCAGTTCCTTGATGATGGAATCGGTATCTATGCCCGACGCCAGCCCACCGATACGCAGGCTGGAAGTGGCCGATAGGATGGAAGTCATCCCGATCACCCTCACGTAAGTTCTACTATAAAAATATCGGAAGCCGGAGCGAAAACTTGATAAGACTTAAGACGCTCCTGGCTTCCAAAATAAAATTTCGGCTCCGAAAGTCTTGATCTTTTAAACTTTTAAGAGATATGATGATCTATACTAATGACCTTTCCGAATTGATCCAATTGCTGATTGAGTCAACCTGACCCCCCCATGCAGGCAGTTTTTGAGTGAATGGAGGAATAGCATTGGCATACGAATGGGGCAAAACCATCACCTTCCCCGCCGGGTTACCGGGCCTGCCCGCGGAATTGACCGCATTCGAACTGGTGGCCGCGGAGGAAGATTCGCCCTTTTTCTTTTTGCAGTCCTTGCAGGACGAAAACATCGGCTTCATCCTGATCAACCCCTTCGCCCTTTTCCCCAACTACGATTTCGACCTGCCCGAAGAGGATTCCCGAATCCTGGGCATAAAGGCCCCGGAAGAGGTGGCCGTCTTCTGCATTCTCAACGCCAGCCGGGGCCTGGCCCGAGCTACCGTCAACCTCCTGGCCCCGGTTGTGGTCAACACGGCTACCGGCACGGCCCGCCAGGTGATCCTGGTAGACGGACGATACTCCATCAAGCAGCCGCTGTTCGGGCCTCAGCCGGAAAACCGGGACCAGGCCGGACCCGAAACCGCATCCACCGGCGAATCCTGTCCGCAAGCCCGTTCCTGTTCCCAGCCCCATT
>NZ_JBNATZ010000095.1:0-3832 GCF_049701015.1 Desulfofundulus sp. | reverse complement strand
CCAACCGCCACCGGCCCCAGCAGGATCCCCAGCCACGGTACCTTTCCGGAACCAGGCCCGAATCCCCGCCGGGCGATGCCGGGACAGGTGAAGGGGTAGACCCCGCCGGGGAGGGGAAATAAATGCTGGTGCTCACCAGGAAGAAGGGCCAGTCCCTGGTCATCGGGCGGGACATCCGCGTCGTGGTGGTGGAGGTCACCGGCGACTTCGTGCGCCTGGGCATCGAGGCACCGCCGGAAGTAGCCGTCTACCGGGACGAAATCTACAGGGACGTTCAGGAGGAAAACCGCACCGCCCTGGTCACCAGGGACTTGGCGGTAAGGTTAAGAGCGCAGGTGGAAAACAAAAACGAAAAAGCCGCCCGCAAGTAGCACCTGCTACGGAATCGGCAGCTTATTTATTGAAGCCCATCAGAATGCCTTGCTTAAAAAAGGCCGGGCCGCAGCCCATTTTCCGCGGAAACGGCCGCCAGAGGGTTGTAATTGGCAGCCGGGAGTGGCTTAAAAGGAAAGTCAGCCCGCTTTCTTGCCGTGCCCGGCGGGGCAGCCCGTTGAAAAGTGCCTTCTTCCGCCCTAAACCTTCTCAAATTCCTTCCGAATTAAGTAACTAGAAGGAACCGGTACCGGGCGGCCGACGGTACCGACGCCTTCGCAAAGCCGCCGCCAGGGAGGGCGGCGAGTAAAAATTCAGGGAGGAATGAGAAGGATGATCATCAATCACAACATCGCGGCGCTGAATACGTACAGGCAGTTGTCGACTAACAACATACTGGCTAACAAGTCGTTGGAGAAACTCTCCTCTGGTTTGCGCATCGTGCGCGCCGGGGACGACGCAGCGGGCCTGGCCATCAGTGAGAAAATGCGGGCGCAGATCCGGGGCCTGAACATGGCCGCCAAGAATGCTCAAGACGGTATTTCTCTCATCCAAACTGCCGAAGGTGCGTTGAACGAGACACACGCCATCCTGCAGCGGATGCGCGAACTGGCCGTCCAGTCCGCCAGCGATACGAATATTGCTACTGACAGGGCAGAGATCCAAAAAGAAGTAGACCAGCTTACACAAGAGCTTGCCCGGATTGGCAACACTACCGAATTCAACACCCAGAAACTCTTAAATGGCACTTTCAAAGGCACCTTCCAGATCGGCGCCAACGAAAACCAGAACCTTTCACTGCAGATTAACGACATGAGAGGATTCGCCCTGGGTGTAGTGGGTGATGTGACCTATACTGCTACTGGAACGGTTACTAATACAAACAGCAGCTTTAGCGATGGTACCTACACGGTGAAATACGATTCAGCAAGTAGTAAATATCAGCTTGTTGACAGCAACGGTTTAGTGATTGCCACAAGTTCGGATGGTAAGACGTATACTGCCACAGCTGACGCCACCAGTACCGATAAGATTGTCTTCAGTGATAAAGTCATCAGCGGCACTATTACCATTGACACGACCAACAGTAAAGCCACTGGTACCGCCACGGTGGACAACAAGCGTCTGGAAGCCGGAACGTACACTTTGGATGCAACAAACAAGAAACTGATGGATTCTACCGGCCAGGTTATAGCCACATCTCAGGACGGGACAAAGTATGTGGATGCGGCCGGAAACGAGCTCTTCACTTTGGGTGCAGCTCCTACTTCGAATATCACGCTTGAAGTAAAAGGAGTCGACGTATCGAGTCAGCAAACGGCTAATACCGCCATTACAACCATCAACAACGCCATCGAGAAAGTATCTGCCGAACGCTCCAAGCTGGGCGCCTACCAGAACCGACTTGAGCACACCATTAATAACCTGGGCACTGCTTCCGAAAACCTTTCTGCCGCCGAGTCCCGCATCCGCGACATTGACATGGCCAAGGAAATGATGGAATACACCAAGCTAAACATCCTGCAGCAGGCCGCTACGGCTATGCTCAGTCAAGCCAACCAGCAGCCTCAGATGGTGCTGCAGTTGCTGCGGTAAGCTAACTAAGAGGTAGGAGCGGGATGATATCGTCATCCTGCTCCTGCTTTTTAATCTTCAGATTGTGTACAAAATAGCTGTGGCTTAAGTTAAGTTTGACCAGCAAAGGATAAGGCCGGGGTAACCTCGTAAAGCCTTGGGGTAGCGAGAGGTGCACAATATGGAATATCGTTATAAGTATGAACCTTTTGACTGCGTCGGCGCTCAAAAACCTTTTAAGTGGATAATGAGGAACCTTAATAAGGGTATTGTTGAAGATTCTGACGGGGAGTGCAATCTTTTCCCTTTCTCTGTGTTCTGTCCAGCACAGGCAGGATGAATCACCAAAATTCTGCAGACAAACCTGCTGCGTTTCGTTCCGAAGGTGCCCCATAAAGAAGAGAAAAGGCTCCGGGATTGAATGCAGAGCAATCTTGCGGCACCGGAACGAAAAAAGGGAGGCTTTATAAGAACCACCAAATGGTGTTTAACGAGTATAGACAACAGCACAAGTTGATACCTTCTGGATTTTTCTTAAAAAGTGGTGAACTTCCTTGGCTTTTGCTTCCCTCTTTGCCGGAAAAATGCTGGGCGACGGGTATATGAACGTAACCCACAGAGCGCCGCGGTTTTGTTTTATTCATGCGCTGGCAGATAAGAGCTACGCCGAGTATTGCTTTCATTTGTTTGCAAACTATCTGCCTTATGGCCCCAACGGGATGCAGGTTAGAAGTAATTTTGACCGCAGAACGCAGAAGAAGTACGTAAGGGTTTTGTGCCAGTCCAGGACTTCTCCCCTTTTGGAAAGATTGTATCCCACCTGGTACAAAAGGCGCAAAATAATCCCCATGGATTGGGTTGCCCAAAATTTAGAAGCGGATGGGCTTGCCATCTGGTTTCAAGATGATGGGAACTTAAAAGAGGGTGGCCGCCGGATAATATTATCCACGGAATCCTATACTCTGGAGGAAAAGTCTTTTCTCAGGTTCCTGCTGCAAAGTAAATTTAATATTTCTGCAAACATCGATGGACAGGGAAGACTGGACATTTCTTCGCGTCTTGAGGTGCGGAAATTTCAGGCACTGGTTGAACCGCTGATGCACGCCAGCATGTTCAGGAAAAGTATGGCTGAACAATGGAGGCAATGGGCAATTCAGTGGCAGGAACTTGCCGGAATTCACCGGGGAACCTGCCGGACATCCATTTATCTGCCCTATGACCTGTATGATCGACTTCGGGGAGAGGGTTATTCCAGTTTATTGAATAATTTGCTGAGCGAATGGATGGACAAACAGTGGGTGGAAAACGTGTGTGATACCGCCAGACGCTACCGCTGGCTGTTAAAACACGAAAAAATCCCAAAGGGTAAATATCTGTTGACGCCGCGATTTCGGCCGGATGTAAAGGGAAGGCTGGATCTGCTCTCCATGGCTACTGGCTTTGAACGCTCGGAACTGGTTATTATAGCGCTGAAACAGAGGTTGTAGCTCCAGGTTCTGGAATGTGGATGCTGTTCTACGTCCATGCTTCTTAAAAGTTCCCGGTGCCAGTCTCCGGCCTTAACCGGCCCACCGTCGATCTGGCGCGAAATGCGCTCGAACATTGATTCCACACCCGTGTAAAAATGATGCAAATAGGCCGCCATGGCCATCAGATCCCGGTCGGGTACGGGACCTGTTCTGGCATTCACTTCCTCTAATAAAGACCGGGCTTTAGTGGCAGTCTGATCAATTCGCGCAAGTCTTCATTTATTTCCGATATCAGGCGTTTTAAGGAGCTATTTTCCTCTCCCTGGCGGTCATATAAGACGATCCCTTCTTTTTGCACCCGTTCCTTTAATGTTTCCACCGGTAACATAAGTTGTGCCAGGCACTTAACTTTTAAC
>NZ_JBNATZ010000094.1:2309-8798 GCF_049701015.1 Desulfofundulus sp. | reverse complement strand
CAGTAAGAAAGGAGAACACCCATGCTCGGCATGAACAACGATATCGGCATCGATCTGGGTACCGCCAACGTACTGGTTTACGTTAAAGGAAAAGGCATTGTCCTGCGGGAACCCTCGGTGGTGGCCATAAACAAAGAAAACGACCGGATCATCGCGGTGGGTTCCGAGGCCCGGCGCATGCTGGGCCGTACCCCCGGTAACATTGTGGCCACGCGGCCTTTACGGGACGGTGTTATCGCGGACTACGACGTGACGGAAAAAATGCTGCGTTACTTCATCAGCCGGGCCGGTGGGAAAAAAGGTCTGTTCCGCCCCCGCGTAATGGTCTGCATTCCCTCCGGCGTGACCAATGTGGAAGAAAGAGCCGTGCGCCAGGCAGCCATCCAGGCTGGCGCCAGGCAGGCTTACGTGATCGAGGAGCCTCTGGCGGCGGCACTGGGAGCGGGGCTGGACATTTCCGAGCCTACCGGGACCATGGTGGTGGATATCGGCGGAGGCACCACCGATGTGGCTGTCCTCTCTCTGGGCGGGGTGGTATACAGCCGTTCCCTGCGCGTGGGGGGGGACAGGTTTGACGAGGCCATCGTGCGCTACGTGCGCCGGGTGTTCAGCCTGGCTATCGGTGAGCGCAGCGGCGAGGAGATCAAGATCAACATCGGCAGTGCCGACCCCGGGCATGCACCCCGGCAGGAGATGGAAATCCGCGGGCGCGACCTTGTGTCCGGCCTGCCCCGGGCGGTGGTCATCACCACCCATCAGGTTCACGAGGCCATCTCCGAAAGCCTGGAGGCGGTAGTGGGAGCGGTAAAAGAGGTGCTGGAGCACACCCCCCCCGAACTGGCTGCGGATATAGTGGACAAGGGTATCGTGCTGACGGGCGGCGGGGCGCTGCTGCACGGCATCGATACCCTGTTGAGCCGGGAAACCGGGGTGCCGGTGCACATAGCGGAAGACCCGCTCTCCTGCGTAGCTCTGGGAACGGGCCGGGCCCTTTCCATGTTGAACATCCTCAGCAGTGCCGCCACCGCCCGCAAGAAACGGTTGTTGAACATGAGAAAGACGGGGTGAGCGGCTGATACAGGCACTGAAAAGCCGGCGGTGAACCCGCCGGAGTAAGATGGTTTGACAGGCCCTGCTGGATAAGCGTACAATATTTAAAAAATAGCAACTGCCGGGAGGAGAACTGCTTTGAGCCTGCCTTCACCACCGGCGGGGGAGATAATCCTCACTTACGACGATTACCTGCAGCTACCCAACGACGGGAACCGCTACGAGATCCTGGAAGGGGTGCTGCATGTGACGCCATCGCCGACTACCCGCCACCAGCGGGTGTGCCGCAACCTGCATTTCATTTTGCACGCCCATGTTACGGAAAACAACCTGGGAGAGGTTTTTTTCGCCCCCCTGGACGTGGTTCTCAGCCACATCAGTATCACCCAACCCGATCTCCTTTACGTTTCCCGGGACAGGCAAGACGTGATCACGGAAAAAAATATTGCCGGCGCCCCCGATCTGGTGGTGGAAATTCTCTCCCCTTCCACATCGGGTGTCGACCAGGTTACCAAGGCCCAGGTATACGCGCGTTACGGCGTACCCTACTACTGGGTGGTGGATCCGGACGGCAAAACGCTGGACGAATTTCGCCTGGAGCGGGGAATTTACATGCCGGTTCGCCGCTGGGAACAAAGCGCCCGGTTCACCCCTGAGCTGTTCCCCGGCCTGGTGGTGGAACTGGAAAAGGTCTGGGCGTGAACAGGCCGTCATTTTCCGCAGAAAATGACGGCCTGTTGTAGTTTAGGTTAAGGGAATTATCGCTGTGTTGCTGTATTTTTCCTTGATAATATGCTTTAGAATTTTGCCGGATGCGTTTCGCGGGATGCTATCGGTAAATTGGATAATACGCGGTACTTTATACTCAGCCAGGTGCCGTTTGCAAAACTGTCGTATTTCTTCGGGCTGCATCTGGTGTTCCGGCATAGGTACCACCAGTGCCATTACCGTTTCACCCCAATCGGGATGGGGTATCCCGACTACGGCGGCATCGGCTATTCCGGGGTAGAGCGACAATACATCCTCAACCTCCTTGGGATAGACGTTTACTCCGCCGGTTATAATCATGTCTTTTTTGCGGTCCTTGATCCAGATGTAACCGTATTCATCCCGTTCAGCCAGGTCACCGGTATAAATCCAGCCGTTAACTAATATTTCGGCGGTATCCTGGGGACGGTTTAAATAACCGATCATATTGCTTGGAGTTTTAATGATGATCTCACCGATTTCGCCCGGACTCACGTCCTTCCCTCCGGCGTTGACCACCCTCACCTCAGTGGTTACCGAGCCCCGGCAACCGATGCTGCCGGCAAAGTGTGGGTGTTCGTGGGGGTGAAGTGCCGTTCCGTTGGGACCCGCTTCCGTCAGACCGTAGACTCCCATAAAGCCGCCGGGGAAAAGCTTCATCATGTTATCAAGCCCGGCCTTTGGCATGGGTGCGCCACCATAAATCCAGCGCCTGGCCGAAGTTAGGTCATACTGGCTGAAATTAGGCAACCTGGCCGCCAGGTTGTAGGCGACCGGTGCACCGAAAAAGTGCGTGGTCCTTTCTCGCTCTGTCAGTTCCAGCATCGCCTGGGGGGTGAAATTGCCCAGCACGTGGGTGGCTCCAGCCCATGTTCCCCCGACCATCATCAGGTTTAAGGGGGCGGAGTGGGTCAGGGGCATTAGATGGAGGCAACGGTCCCCGAAATATATGTCCGCCTCATAGGCCATCATGATGGCCACCATGGTTACGGCATTGTGTGTGAGCATTACACCTTTTGGTTTGCCGGTTGTACCGGATGTGTATAGAATTTCTGCCAGGTTGAATGGGTTCAATGGTAGGTCGAGATTTTGATCTTCAAATTTTTCTTTCAAGCCGGCCATTTCGTGGGTTGAGATTGTTTTAACCCGGGGGATATTCTTCGTGGCCTCTTCCACCACCGTCCTGAGTGCGTCCTCATAAATAATAACTGAAATCTCACTATCCTGAAGAATATAAGCTATTTCGGTAGGTGTAAATTTTACATTTAGTGGTGTAACTGTCCCGCCTGCTTTTAATACAGCAAAATATCCAATGATAAATTCTGGCCGGTTTGAGATAAACAGGGCGGCTCTGTCGTTAGCCCTGAAATTTTGGGCCTGCAGGTAACGTGCGAGGCAGTTGGCCTCAGCATTCAATTGGTACCAGTTTAGGGTAACATCACCCTGGGGCCACCGGACAGCTTGCACCCCGGGGTATTTGGCCGCATTCCTCTCGAGCAGTTGATGAACTAATTCGCCCATTCTCTCACCTCTTTCTGAAAGTCCCGATTTAGAATTGAGTTAATTTGCATATCTGGCGGCGTAGAGTGGTATATCTGTAAGAGCCTGGTATTGAAGGGGTTCACTCGTAAACCTTTTCTTCCAACCGTTCGGCGTCGTGGGCGTCCTGTTCAACGTCGCGGTGGCCGGCTGGTGAACCGATCAGCTCCCTGTAGTATTCGTGTTGTATGATCAGGTTCATTATTTCGCTGGTACCCGTCCAGATGATGGCCAGGCGGGCGTCCCGCAACAGCCTTTCAATGGGGTATACCCGGGTGTAGCCGATTCCTCCCATGACCTGCATCGCATTGTTAATTACCGCCCACGCTGTTTCCGTGGCGAATTTTTTGGCTTCCGATACCATGCGCCTGCAGCGGGCGGGATCCGCCCCCGCATCCACCGCCCTGGCCGCGGCATATACCAGCCCCCGGGCTGCGTCCAGCATGGTAATGCTGTCAGCGATTTTAAAACTGACGGCCTGGAATTTGTTGATCGTCTGGCCGAAGGCCTTGCGGCGGGTGCTGTAGCGCGCAGCCACCTCCAGCGCGGCCCGCGCCATGCCCAGTGAGCCAGCGGCACTGGTCATCCGTTCGGGGATCATCATCTGGTAAAATATTTTCGAGGCTTCATTTTCCTGCCCCAGCAGGTTTTCCGCCGGCACCCTGCAGTTGTCCAATACCAATCGTCCCGTGCCGCCCCCCCTCGTGCCCATCAAGCCGTAAACGTACTCAACCTTGACCCCGGGGCCCCTTTCCACCAGAAATGCGGATAAGGACTTGTGGGACGGGGCGTTGGGGTCGGTCCTGGCATAGATGAGAAAATAGTCGGCTCCTTCCGCACCCACGATGAATCTTTTCTGACCTTTCAGAACATAATAATCGCCCTCTTTCCTGGCCACGGTGGTGGCCCCAAAGAAGTCCGACCCGCCCCTGGGTTCGGTGAGGCCTTCGGCAGAAGCCATTTTGCCGGCCAGGGTGGGTTTTAAAAACTTTTCCTTTTGGGCGGGTGTTCCGAATTTATCAATGGCCTCGCCCACGATACTGGGCATGGAATACAGGCAGGAGAGGGACATACTCAGGACCCCCACCTCTTCCAGGGCAATAATTTCGTCGCTCCATTTCAGGCCCCGGCCGCCGTACTCTTTGGAGAAGCGCAGGCCGAGCAAATTTCTGGCCCCCGCTTCCTCTAAAAATTGGCGTGGAAACTGCACCCGCTCGGCGTCCATATCCAGGATGAGCTGGCGGGGGACCGATTTGACAAAGGCTCGCACCTCGTCCCGGAGCTTCAACTGTTCCGGAGTTAACATAAAATCAAGCATCTTTCACCACTCCCGTTTAATATTTATCCGGCGTGTTATATTTGCTTTTGTAATATGTTATATTACATACTGTCATGTCGTCAAGAATATTCAAAAATCTATAAGTTTATTGTATAAAAAGAGGGGTGATTATGGGCTATAAGTCTATAGGCAGGCGAATCCAGATGGCCAGGGAGGAAGCAGGTTTGAGCCAGGAACAGCTGGCGGCAAAAATTGGGTGCTCCCAGTCCGCCCTTTCAAATTATGAACAAGGCAAGCGCCGTCTGTATCTTGCCCAATTGGAAAAGATTGCGGAGGTTCTGCATAAACCCATCGATTATTTTTTACAGCCGGTGGAAGAAAAGGATGCCGGCCGGAACACGGCTTATACGGACGTGGATACCGATATTCAAGCGGTGCTGGACGCCCTGCGGAAACTCTCGCCAGCTTCAAGAAAACTGGTGGTTGATTTCATCCTGTGGATGAAGGAAAGGGAGGAGAAGCATAATGGCTGACTTTGCCTTGACGCGGGAACAGTCCCTGCTGGTGGAGGAAGTGCGCGCTCTGGTGCAGGAAAAAATTGCCCCGGCCGCCCGGGAGCTTGACTGTGCCGGGGATGAACGCTTTGATTTTACCCTGGCCGAATTGCTGGCCCGCGTTAATTTACTCACTCCTACGGTCCCGCAGGAATACGGCGGCAGGGGGCTGGACTATTTTACCACTGCCCTGGTACTGGAAGAACTGAGTACCGCTTGTGCCGGCCTGGCGGCGGTGGTCACGGCCAACATTCACGCTGCCAGCCCCATTATACTGGCCGGTACGCCGGAGCAGAAAAACACCTACCTGCCCGACCTGACGCAGGCCAGTCCCCACCTGGCGGCCTTCGCCCTTACGGAGAAATCTGCCGGGTCGGATATTGGAGCGATGGAATCACTTGCGGTGGCTGAAGGGGAAGACTGGCTGGTCAACGGGGCCAAAGATTATGTCATTAATGGGGGTGTGGCCAGCTTCGTCACTCTTTTTGTGGCCACCAATCCACGGAACGTAAGAGGGAGCATGTTATGCCTGGTGGTGCCGCAGGATACGCCGGGGCTCAAAGTGGGGGCTGTGCGCCACAAAATGGGTATCCGCTATGCTCAAACGGTACAGCTCTTGTTTGAAAACCTGAGGTTGGCAAAAGAGCACGCCATAGGGATACCGGGCAGCGCTTACCTGTTGTTGATGCAGACTTTTGACCGGGGGCGCTCCCTGGCCGGGGCCATCGGGGTGGGTATAGCCAGGGCTGCTTTTGAATACGCCCTCCAGTACAGCAAGGAAAGGTATCAATTCGGCCGGCCCATTTATGTGAACCAGGGGGTTTCCTTTGCTCTGGCCGAACTGGCCACCAGAATAGAAGCAGCCCGCATGCTGGTCTGGAAGGCGTGCTGGCTTATTGACCGGGAACTGGATTACACCATGGCCTCTTCCATGGCTAAACTTGCCGGGAGCCGGGTAGCTGTCGAAGCTGCCGCGGCGGCCATGGAGATATGCGGCGGGGAGGGTTACCTGCAGGGCCACCCGGTGGAAAGGTATTTGCGCGACGCCAGGGTGCTGCCCCTGATAGAGGGTACCGACAATGTCCAAAAAGCCGTCATTGCTTCTTTGCTCTGAAACCGTGCTCCCGGTTTTTTTAAAAAGATCCCCGCTTTTATCCGGAGGTGCTTAATATATCTTGACTATTTCCAATCTCCTGCAATAATACGGACGCTTTTACTATTTTTATTCCTTCGTACTCTCCCAATTGTAATAGGTGCTTGTCGCCGGTAACAATGTAAGTTGACCTTCCGGCAATTGCGCATTCGATTATCCGGTTATCG
>NZ_JBNATZ010000094.1:0-2209 GCF_049701015.1 Desulfofundulus sp. | reverse complement strand
TCGCGCCCATTTTATCGCCGCCTCGACATCATCAGCGGTTATGCCCTCTCTTTTAAACCGCTCCCTGATTGGTCTGGCAAAATCTTCAAAATCGTTGGGCGGCACCATTTTCTTTATTTCGATGCGCGAATCTTTCTTTTCAAAAAGAATATAATCCCCTTTTTTGATATCCAGGAATTTCCTTAACTCCAGAGGGAGGGTTACCTGTCCTTTAGTAGTTACCCGGGCAATATAAAGTTCCCTCATAAATATCAGCTCCTGGTAATACATTCTTACCTGGAGGATATCATGCCTTTTCTTGTCAGTCAAGAAGTGTTTGAGTGCGTAAGGCGGCACCAGGCATGTAGCACTTGAGAAAGCAACTTGGTTCCCATGAATTTTAGTAATTTGTTTGCCCAATTGACCTTGTTATTTTGATAGTTAAGAAATTTAAGTTTTCGCCCGTACCGGCAGGGAAGACCGGTTTGGCGTCGAATTTTCAACTCATCCAGGGACAGGAAAAAGACCCTGCTCTTTTCTTGAGGGAGAGCGGATTATGGCTAAAAAGTTCCAGTTTTTCTGTCTCACGGCTGCTTTGCTTTTGCTGGCTGGCGGGGTGAGTTTTCTTTTCGCTTTTGTCCTGCCGGGCGGGTATGAGGCCGCGGTCCGGCACGGTGTGGGAGCACCGGCCGGTGCGACCGGTGGTACAGGAGACGAACGGGGTACTGGTGTTGGTGCGGACAGCCCGGGCCTTTACACACTGTACCTTTCCCGCAGCCCCCGGCCTGCGGAGCTGGAGCAGCTACACCGGCTGGCCGAAGTGGGTGATTTCGGCGGGGAAACGCTGCTGGTGCGCTGTCCCGCGGTGCGGGTAAGGGACCTGGCAGCATTGGGTTTTACCAGGGACATAAAACCGTATACACCGGAAGAAAAATTAAAGACCCTGGTCCAGGCCGGCCTGTACGCCGGTGAAAAGGGGACTCCACAGGCCCCGGCTCGGGACGCAGCGAAGTCCCGTGCTCCTGCTCAAAAAGGCGGCGTTCCCGGCCCGGCGGGGGGGACTGCCGGCGGAGGCCGGGTCACCGTCAACCTGGTGACCTTTCAACCCGGAGACAAGGACGGCCTGGCCGCACTGGTGAAAGCCGCCGGGGGGGAAGTGCTGCGCGGGCTGGGTGAAGAGGGGAGCGTATTGCGGGTGCGCCTGCCGGAAAAACAACTGGCCGGCGTGGCTTCCTCACCCCTGGTAATGCGCGTGGAACCATACGCTTCCCCGCGTTTCTTAAACGACCGTGCGGCAGGTATAGTGGGCGCCGCCCCTCTAAAAGCCCCGGGGTTTGTTGTCCCCGGCGGCTTGAACGGGGCCGGCCAGGTTGTTGCCCTGGCCGACAGCGGGCTGGGAACGGGGGACCTGGAGAACCCGCACCCCGACCTGAAAGATGTTCCGGGGCAAAAACCAAAGGTAATCATGCTCAAGTCCTGGTCCGGGCGCGCTAAAGCCGACGACCCTGTGGGTCACGGTACCCACATGGCGGCCACCATAGCGGGGACCGGTGCCGCCTCCGGGGGGCAGTTTGCCGGCCTGGCCCCGGGGGCCAGCCTTTACTTTGAGGGCATCCTGGATAAAAATGGGGAGATCGACCCTCCGGCGGACCTGGCGGCCCTGTTCCGCCCGGCCTACGCAGCGGCCGCCCGCATTCACGTGGACGGCTGGGGCAGTCCCGTGAATGCCTATCTGAGCAGCGCTGCCCGGATAGACGCCTTTGTGCGTCAGAACCCCGACTTCCTGGTTGTTGTAGGCGCAGGTAACGGCGGGCCGGGTGCCGGTACCATCACCGCCGAGGCCAACAGCAAGAACGCCCTGGTGGTGGGAGCCAGCGAAAGCGTGCGCCCCTCTTTCGGGCCCGCCAGCGACAACGCGGGGGAAGTGGCCTCCTTTTCCAGCCGGGGGCCGGCCAGGGACGGGCGCATCCGCCACGACCTGGTAGCTCCCGGGACGGGCATTATCTCAGCCCGTTCCCCTCTGGTGAAGGGGAATTTTCAGGCCAACCCGCAGTATACCCGCCTTCAGGGGACCAGTATGGCTGCCGCAGTTGCAGGCGGGGCGGCCGCCCTCCTGCGGCAATATTTCCAGCAGCAGGGTGTGAAGTCGCCTTCTGCGGCCCTGCTCAAAGCGGCCCTGATCAACGGGGCCGACCCCCTGGACCGGGCGGGGGCGGCCGAAGCCCGCCCC
>NZ_JBNATZ010000093.1:0-8889 GCF_049701015.1 Desulfofundulus sp. | reverse complement strand
GTCGGCAGCCCTGCTGGAAGTGCTGGACCCCGAACAGAACAGCAGCTTCAGCGACCACTACATCGAAGTACCATTCGACCTTTCCAACGTAATGTTCATCACCACGGCCAACGTCCAGCACAATATCCCGCGGCCCCTCCTGGACCGCATGGAAGTCATCCAGATCTCCGGTTATACCGAAGAGGAAAAAGTGCAGATTGCCTTAAGGCACCTTCTGCCCAAACAGCTGAAAGAACACGGTTTGACACGTGAGATGTTCAGCGTTTCCGAAAAGGCCATCCGCCGCATTATACGGGAATACACCCGCGAAAGTGGTGTCCGCAACCTGGAGCGCCAGATTGCAGCTCTTTGCCGCAAGGCAGCCCGGCAGATCGTGGCGGAAGAGGCTAAAAAAGTGCGCATTACCGTGCAGAATCTGGAACACTACCTGGGAACACCCAGGTTCCGTTACGGGGTGGTCGAACAGGAGGACCAGATTGGTGTGGCCACAGGCCTGGCCTGGACCGAGGTTGGCGGCGATACGCTGGCCATTGAAGTTACCATTTACCGGGGTACCGGGCGGCTTACCCTGACGGGTAAACTGGGTGATGTGATGAAAGAATCCGCCCAGGCCAGTTACAGTTATGTACGCAGCCGGGCGGCAGAGCTGGGGATAGATCCAGAAATGTTTGACAAACATGATATCCACATCCATGTGCCTGAAGGGGCCATACCCAAGGACGGGCCTTCAGCCGGTATTACCATGGCCTGTGCCCTGGCTTCAGCCTTCACGGGGCGCAAGGTGCGCCATGACGTGGCCATGACCGGGGAGATTACCCTGAGGGGTCGTGTGCTCCCTGTAGGCGGCATCAAGGAAAAAGTGCTGGCCGCACACAGGGCCGGCATCACTACGGTCATCTTACCCAGAGATAACCGCAAGGAGCTCGACGATGTCCCGCCCAATGTCAGGAGCAAGATGAAGTTCATCCAGGTGGAGCACATGGATGAAGTCCTGGAGGTAGCCCTCCTGGAAAAAGAGCAGAAGCATGAAGCTGCTGAACTGGGCTCCCCTTCCGGGGAGGAACCCGGGGTCTCCTACCAGCCCGTGATACCGGTCAAGGAGGATCCGGCCACGATCCATGAACATCGTTTCTGCTGAGTTCGTTAGAAGTATAACTGAATTGAACAGGTGCCCGGACGGGGGCAGGCCCGAGGTAGCCCTGGCCGGGCGTTCTAATGTGGGGAAGTCCTCCCTGTTGAACTGCCTGGTCAACCGCCGGAACCTGGCCCGCACCAGCAATACTCCGGGTAGGACCCGTACCATTAATTTTTACCTCATCAACAAGCGGTTTTACCTTGTCGACCTGCCCGGGTACGGTTATGCCCGGGTCCCCGAGAAAGTGCGACTGAACTGGGGGCCGTTGATTGAGGGATACCTGTCCCACCGCCCGGAGCTGCGGGGGGTTGTTCAGATCGTAGATCTGCGCCACCCTCCCACTGCCCAGGACGTGCAGCTGTACCAGTGGCTGAAGCACCACCACCTCCCTGCGGTGGTCGTTGCCACCAAGGCGGACAAGCTTTCCAGGAGCCAGGGCCTGCAGCAGTTGCAGGTGGTCCGGCAGACCCTCGGTTTAGTGGAGGAGGACAGGCTTATTAAATTTTCCGCACGTACCCGTGAAGGGCGGGACGAGCTCTGGCGGGTTATCGAGGATTGGGTGGGTTAGGGTATACTAAAAGCCCCGGTTTTCTGCCGGGGCTGTTGTTCTGGAGGGCCGCGTCCCTTTTAACTTTGTATCTGTGTCTTTAACCTCTGAAGCCAGTTCATTTTAGGTTTCTCTGGAAAGTAACGGACGGTTTCCACTGCTTCCCGGGCGAACCGGTTGTTTATGACCTGTTCCGGGGGGACCTTCCTGGCAACTTCCCGGGATTGGTCCAGCAAATCCATGAGGTAGTTATACCTGTCCCGGTCGATAACCGGGTTCGCCGCCCAGGTTTCCTGTGCCCGGTAGCGCTCGATAGCCTGCGTGAGCAGGTTTCCGTCCACGTCCCTCAAATAGGGGCTGACCACCCGGGCGACCTCCGGGGTGCTGTGCCGGGCGAGCCAGAGTTGGGCCTTGTAGACGGCATTTGTAAAACGCTGCAGCGCGGCGGGGTTTTTGCGGATGAGATCTTCCCTGGTCACGTAGACCGCGGCCGGCAGGGGGCCCGCTTCTTTACCCAGCGAGACCACCACCCGGCCCAGCCCCGTATTTTCCGCCATTGAGGCCTGGGGTTCCGCCATGATGATGAAATCTCCCGCTCCCGCTGAAAAGGCACCTGTGCGTAGAGACGCCGGGATGTTGGTGTAGAGAGTCACCTCCCGGTAGGGGGCGAGCCCGTTTTTTCTTAAAAGCCCTTCTAAAAGCACTGTCTCAATGTTCTCCGGCCACCCGGCAATCACGGTTTTCCCCTTCAAGTCGGCCCATTTAAAAGGTGCTTTTGCTTCGCGTGCCAGCAGAAAATGGCTGTCACGCCCGGTTAATGCGGCAAAGGCAACCAGATCACCCGGTGAGCCTTCCGCGCGGCTGTAGATGACCTGCTCCAGCCCGGCCAGGGCCACGTCAGCCCGGTTGTCGGCCAGGGCGGGAAGCAATGTTTGCTCGTTCGCGGTGTTTTCCAGGACCACTTCCAGCCCCTCTTCCTTGAAAAAGCCCAGGGCCAGAGCTATGTAATGGGGCAGGTGGTAGACCGAACGCGGTCCTTCCACCAGCCGGATGGTGTTGGTCTCCGCCTGCGATTCACCGAACCTTCTGGTGACCATGGCACCTGCCGCCAGGGTAAGGCTCAAGAGCAGCAAAAGTACCAGCAACAACCTGGGCCTGCCCACTTTTTAACACCCCCGCATCCATGGCTTGTTTTTCCCCTAAAATAACTGTATTTGGCTCTTAGCATTTGATGCCAGGATTTTGTCACGGAGGTTGCTAAAATGCGGGGATCAAATTATAATGTTTCACAGATTACAGGGAGGAGAGGCATTATGACGAAATTTGACATGCCCACCACTTACGACCCCCGGGCTGTCGAGGAAAAGTGGTACCGCTACTGGGAGGAGCATAAATTCTTTCAGGCCGGGGTTGACGGCCGGGAGCCTTTTTCCATTGTCATGCCCCCGCCCAATGTGACGGGGCAGTTGCACATGGGACATGCCCTGGATAATACCCTGCAGGATATTCTCACCCGCTGGCGCCGCATGCAGGGCTATAATACCCTGTGGCTTCCGGGTACCGACCATGCGGGTATTGCCACCCAGGCCAGGGTGGAAGAACAACTGGCTAAAGAAGGCAAAAGCAGGTACGACCTGGGCCGGGAGAAGTTCCTGGAACGGGTCTGGGCCTGGAAGGAACAGTACGGTGGGCGGATAACGCACCAGCTCCGCCGTCTGGGGGCTTCATGCGACTGGGACCGGGAGCGTTTTACCATGGACGAGGGATGTTCGAGGGCGGTCAAAGAGGTTTTCCTGAGGCTTTACGAGGAAGGCCTCATCTACCGGGACTATTACATCGTCAACTGGTGCCCCCGCTGTCAGACTACCATTTCCGATATTGAAGTGGAGCACCTGGACAGGCCCGGGCAGCTCTACTATATCAAATACCCCACCAGGGACGGCCTCGATGCCATTACCGTGGCCACCACCAGGCCGGAAACCATGCTGGGGGACGTGGCCGTAGCCGTTCATCCCGAAGACGAACGCTACCGGCACCTGGTGGGCAAAACCCTGGTTTTGCCACTCGTAGGCCGGGAAATGCCCGTCATTGCTGATGAATACGTCGATCCCTCGTTTGGCACCGGGGCGGTGAAGATTACCCCCGCTCACGACCCCAATGACTTTGAGGTGGGCCGGCGGCACAACCTGCCCCAGGTGCGCGTGATCAACAAGGACGCTGTCATGGATGAGGAGGCCGGGCCTTACCGGGGGCTGGACCGCTGGGAGTGCCGCAAAAGGATCATCAGGGATTTGCAAGAGCAGGGTTACCTGGTCAAAGTGGAAGACCACAACCACGCCGTAGGACACTGTTACCGCTGCAACACGGTTATTGAACCCATGCTTTCCCGCCAGTGGTTTGTACGTATGAAACCACTGGCCGAGCCGGCCATCCGGGCGGTTAAGGAAGGCCGCATCCGCTTCGTCCCGGAACGTTTTACAAAAATATACCTGAACTGGATGGAAAACATCCGGGACTGGTGCATTTCCCGCCAGCTCTGGTGGGGCCACCGCATTCCGGTGTGGTACTGCCGGGACTGCGAGGAGGTCATCGCCGCCAAGGAGCCGCCCCTGAGATGTACCCGCTGCGGTTCGACCCGGCTGGAGCAGGACCCCGACGTGCTGGACACCTGGTTCTCCTCGGCCCTGTGGCCTTTTTCCACCCTCGGCTGGCCGGAAAAAACGCCGGAGCTGGATTACTATTATCCCACCTCCGTGCTGGTGACGGGCCGGGATATTATCTTCTTCTGGGTGGCCCGGATGATCGTGAGCGGCCTTCACTTCATGCAGGAAGTGCCTTTCCGGGAAGTGTTCATTCACGGCCTCGTACTGGACGCCCTGGGGCGGAAAATGAGCAAGTCCCTGGGGAACGGTGTGGACCCCATTGATGTTATTGAGAGTCACGGTGCGGACAGCCTGCGTTTCATGCTGGTAACCGGCAACACGCCCGGCAACGACCTGCGTTTTCACTTTGAGCGCCTGGATGGGGCCAGAAATTTCGCCAACAAGATCTGGAACGCTTCCCGCTTTGCCCTGATGAACCTTCAGGATTACGACCCGGCTGCCGCCCCGGGCAGGGAAGCACATACCCTGGCCGACCGCTGGATATTGAGCCGCTTCCAGGCCTGCGTGCGGGAAGTGACACGGTTCCTGGAGTCCTATGAGCTGGGTGAGGCTGCCCGGGTTATTTACGAATTCATCTGGGATGAATTCTGCGACTGGTATATCGAGCTGGTCAAGCCCCGCCTTTACCGTGCCAGGGACAGCCGGGACCGGGCCTGTGCCCAGGATGTGCTGGCCCGGGTGCTGCGGGGGGCCATGGAGCTGCTTCACCCCTTTATGCCGTTCATTACCGAGGAAATCTGGCAGCGCCTCCCTCACGAAGGACCCACGGTGATGCATGCCCCCTGGCCGGTATACCGGCCGGAGTTGCGGGATGAAGAGGCTGAGGCCGGGATGGCGGTACTCATGGAGGTAATCCGGTCCATCCGGCACGTCAGGAGCGAAATGAACGTCCCTCCGGGCCGGACCGCGGATGTCATCCTGGTTGTGGCCGACCGCGGTACCCGGGGCCTGATCCAGCAGTGGCAGGATTACATCCAGGAGCTGGCCCGCTGCCGGGTGGAGGTAAAGCCTGAACTGGACCGGGTTCCTCCACAGTCTGCCCACGGGGTGGCCCGCGGAGTGGAGTTTTATGTGCCCCTGGCCGGGCTCATTGACATTGACCGGGAACTGGCACGCCTGAAAAAGGAACTTGCTTCCGTGGAGAAAGAGCTCGGGCGGGTGCGGGGCAAGCTGCGGAACGAAGGTTTCCTGGCCAAAGCTCCGGCGGAAGTGGTTGAAAAGGAAAGGACCAGGGAAAAAGAGCTGGCCGGGAAATCGTCAGCCATCCGGGAACGCCTGGCCGTGCTTGAAAACAAAGGATAACCCGGCGTAAATTGGCCGGTGCTACTTCAGGGGATATTCTTTTTGTTCGAGGTGACGGCGGTGCAGTACGAAGAAGCCATGACGTACCTCCAGAACCTTACCAGATTCGGGATGAATTTCGGGCTGGGACGCATCAAGGAGCTTTTGCGCCGGATGGGGGACCCGCAGGAAAAGCTGAAGGTTGTGCACATCGGGGGTACCAACGGGAAGGGTTCAACCACCGCTATGGTGGCTTCCGTCCTCACCGCTGCCGGTTACCGGACGGGCACCTTCACCTCCCCCCACCTGCATGCTTATACGGAAAGGTATCAAATCGACGGGGTACAAATTTCCCGCGAGCGGGTGGCCGCGTTAATCGACCGGCTGAAACCCCACCTGGATGCCATGGTAGCACAGGGCTTCGAGCACCCCACCGAATTTGAGGTTAGTACCGCCATGGCCTTCCAGTATTTTTACGAAGAAGGGGTGGATTTCTTAATCCTCGAGGTGGGACTGGGGGGGGCCATTGACTCCACCAATGTGGTATCAAGACCCCTGGTCACGGTAATTACCAACGTATCCATGGACCATATGGATTACCTGGGCCGGACCATCCGTGAGATTGCCACCGTCAAGGCAGGTATTATCAAGCCCGGGGTGCCCCTGGTGACGGCCTGCCGGGGTGAAGCCCTGGAGGTTGTGGCCCGGTCCTGCCGGAATAATGGGTCACCCATGGTGCTGGTGGAATCCAGCGGCGGGAGCGGGTTCAAGGGGTGTATTCCCTGCCGCGCGGTTTTGTGGGAGGCGGCCGGGGGCGGGTTCGAGCAGGGGGGACAGTACCTGACGGTGCACGGCCTGCGCCGTACGTACCGGGACCTATTTATACCCCTCCTGGGGCGACATCAGGTGGTGAATGCCGCCGGTGCGGTGGCAGTGGTGGAATTGCTGGTGGAGCAGGGGTTTTCCATTCCGCAGGAAGCCCTGTACCGTGGCCTGGCAGCAACGTGCTGGCCGGCCAGGCTGGAGGTCGTCATGGAGCGGCCCGTGGTGATCCTGGACGGTGCCCATAACTACGACGGTGCCCGGAGCCTGGCCAGGGCCCTGGAAGACTATTTCCCCGGCCGGGAAGTGGTGCTGGTTATAGGTATGCTGGGGGATAAGGAGCGGAGCCGTGTGGTGGCTGAACTGGCCCCCCGGGCCCGGGAGGTGGTGGTCACACGGCCCAACAGTCCCCGGGCCGGAGACTGGCAGCGCCTGGCTGAGGAGGCCCGGAAGTACGTGCCCCGGGTTCACACTATGGAGTCGGTGCCCGGAGCCGTGGAGTATGCCCTGTCACTGGCCCGTCCGGATGAGCTGGTCTGCATAACCGGTTCACTGTACATGGTGGCCGAAGCCCGGGAGGTACTCATGGCCGGGCGGAAAAACGGGGTGGCCGCGGGTGCCGGTATGCAGGGTTAGAGCTGCCCCCCTCCTGATGGCGGAGGAAAACAATGAGCACAGGAACTGTTTTCGGAAAGACTGTCGCCAGAGCACCGGTTGAGCCGGTGCTTTTTTAAACCCGGTCCGGTTGGATAAAACCTCCCCGGTCAACTCATAATACCTTCTCGGAGGGGTAATTCACCATCCGTTCCATTTCCGGGAGGTGTACCCTTGGCCCGCATTTTAAAAAAACTGGCCCGGATTCTGCCGGGGAGGAGTCAGAAAAAACAATCCCTCACGGAGAGCCGCATCCAGTGGGAGCACAGCTATGAGGCCAGGGAACTGGAGAAAATAACCCTGAGCGCCCGTGTAAAGGATAACGTGGCCCTGGTCAAGCAGGTCCTGGGGCACAGCAGCGACCTGGTCATCCGGGAGTTCCAGCTGGGTGCCGGCGGGGGCATGCCCGCGGCCGTTGTTTTTATTGACGGTCTGGTAGACAAAGGTACGGTCAACGACACTTTGATCAAAGGCCTCACGCTGGAAGCCCGCATGGCCGGCCTGGGAGGGAAGACCGGGGACCTGCTCGCCCTGGTCCGCAACTTCATGATCAATACCTGCTCGTTGAAGGAAGCCACCAACGCTTTTGAACTGCTCGACGGGGTCCTCTATGGCGAGGTGGCCTTATTCATCGAGGGGGAAGCACTGGCACTCCTGGTTGACGCCTCCGGGTGGCCGGTGCGGAAGATCGAGGAGCCGAACAGTGAAAGCGTGATACGGGGACCCCGGGAAGGGTTCACCGAGCTGCTGCGCACCAACACCTCGCTCGTCCGCCGCCACCTGCGCAGTCCCAACCTGGTGGTGGAGAGAATCACCCTGGGGGAGCGCACCCGCACGTTCGTGGAGGTGGTTTATCTCAGGGAGCTGGCCGACCCCCGGCTGGTGCAGGAGGTGAAGGAGCGTCTCGCCCGCATCAAGGTGGACGGCATCCTGGAGAGCGGCCACATCGAGGAATTGATCGAGGACTTCCCGTACTCGCCGTTCCCGCAGGTGTTCCGTACCGAGCGCCCCGACCGGGTGGTAAGCATGCTTCTGGACGGCCGCGTGGCTATTATCACCGACGGCACTCCCTTTGTACTGGTCGTGCCCGCTGAGTTTGTCGTTTTCATGCAGGCTTCCGAGGACTACTACGAGCGCTTCTTCCTGGCCACGGCCATACGGTGGCTCCGGTACATTGCCTTTTTGGCCTCGCTCATATTACCGTCGCTTTACATAGCCCTTACCACCTTCCACCAGGAAATGATTCCTCCCCGTTTGTTGATCTCCATAGCAGCCTCCCGGGAGGGAGTACCCTTCCCCGCCTTTGTGGAAGCCTTTTTGATGGAATTCACCTTTGAGGCTTTGAGGGAGGCCGGGGTCCGCCTGCCGCGGAACGTGGGCCAGGCGGTGAGCATAGTGGGAGCCCTGGTGATCGGCCAGGCGGCCGTCTCGGCCGGTATCGTATCCAGCCTGATGGTTATAGTCGTGGCCCTGACCGGGATTGCTTCCTTTGTGGCGCCGGTTTTCAACCTGGCCATCACCATGCGCCTTTTGCGCTTCCCCATGATGGCCCTGGCGGCTACCCTGGGGATTTTCGGGGTGATGATAGGGCTTTTGCTTATCCTGGTACACATGGCTTCCCTGCGTTCCTTCGGCATCCCTTACCTGGCACCCCTGGCCCCCCTGCACACCGGGGACTTGAAAGACGTGCTGGTGCGCGCTCCACTCTGGGCCATGGGGGAACGGCCCTCGGAGCTGGCCAAGGACGACTCCATCCGCCAGGCGCAGGGCATCAAGCCGGGCCCGCC